>CAYLVC010000144.1:0-7613 GCA_964387005.1 uncultured Dehalococcoidales bacterium
CCCGCCGAAAGGCACTGCGTTCAAGACAAACGGCAGCGGAAATGGCGGCGGACAATCAGGCCGGGTTCAGAACGGTCACAGCCAGAACGGCAACGGTAAAAACGGCGTCAACCAGAATAACCATGGTCAGGGTAGCTGTCCAGTTCCCCAGGCAGAGCCGCGAAAACTGACCATCGCGATCAACGAGACCGAAAATCCTGAACAGGACGAAATATATCTGAACCAGCTTCTGGATGTGCTTAAAGAATTCAGGGGGCGCGATGAGGTCTATCTGCGCATTGTAACCAGCGATAATACCACCACTATGAAATTGGGCAGCGTTTTCGTGGATTGCTCACCGGACCTGCAAAAACGCCTGTTAAAGCTGATAAAGACCGAAGACCTGGTGATCGAGCCTCTCAACAGTTAGCCCGGATAGTTTGGTGGGATTAAAACTGATATTTGGGAGGGTATTTCTCCAAATAAATATAAGTAATTTAATGGCATATAGTGAAGCAATCAGATCATCACGTCGGCGATGCCGGAAGAATAAGTAATTAAGGGAGGCTGATATGAGACCACTTAAAACCGATTTCTCTATATACAAGGACTTCCAATTCGAGAGGCCGCCAATAGGCGTAAATTATCTGTTTCACAAACCGGAAGGAATAGAACAACTTGAAAAAAGCCTCGGTTTATGTGAAATGCTGAAAGAGGCACATCAAAGAAGCACTCCTTTTTATTTTTCTAAAGACAATGAGAATTGCTTTGGGAAACAATTCCTGGGCATGGCGGGCGAATCATCACCGGTTTCCGAAGGCGGGCTTCAGGGGATTAAGCTTGGAATCTTTCAGGAGCCGTATGCAAATGTCCGGATAAGGCAGTTTATCAGCAAATTGGAGAAAGGTACGGTCAACTATGTAACCTTCTCACAGCTGGATAAACTAACATTGGAGCCGGACCTGCTGATTCTTACCGCCAACCCATCACAGGCCGAAATAGTGCTCAGGGCAATGACGTATTCTACCGGTGAGATGTATGAGAGCAAGTCAACATTTGTAGGGGGATGTTCCTGGCTTTACACTTATCCTTATATCAGCGGCAAAGTAAACTATATTACCACAGGCCTGGCATATGGAATGAAAGGTCGAAAGATATTTCCCGAAGGGTTACTGCTGATATCCATACCTTTCCAATGGATACCTACGATTACACAGAATCTGAAGGAAATGAAATGGGTTCTTTCTGCTTTTTCACTGGATAGGGATGGCTTTATCCGGCACGAACAAGAAATAATGGAAAAGTTAGCGAAGGAGTGTCTAAACCCCTGAACAGGCAATAACCTTCTGCCAGCAACTCGCCTCCCTCTCGAAGTTTATACATCTTTGCATGGAATTTGGAAACTGAAGGTACTTCCCTTTCCCGGCGCGCTTGAAACCCAGATTTTGCCTTTGTGCGCTTCCACAATCTGCTTGCATATCAGGAGGCCGAGACCCAGACCCCGGTACTTTTTCTGGTCCTGCTCAACCCGGTGATAGGGCTGAAAGAGGTATTGCTGGTCTTCTTCAGCTATGCCTATTCCGGAATCCTTGACCTCAAATAGAATGTGCTCTTCCTGGATTCTGACTGATAATAATATGCGGCTGCTGGAAGGGCTGTACTTACTGGCGTTGGAGATGAGGTTGGATAAGACCTGTTCCAGTTTTGAACGGTCGATTTCGGCCAGTGGCAAAGAGTCAGGTGCCTCAACTGTCAGATGCTGTTTTTTTTCTTCCAGGGCAGGTTTGAAACCGGCGGCTGCTTCTTCCACGAACCGCCTTATATCGACTGTTTTAAGATTCAGCCGAAAACTGCCCCGGGAATAACGTGCCACGTCAAGCAATTCTTCCAGCCGGGCGGCCAGCGTTTGAGCCCCCCTGTAAATACTGGCGGCCAGCCTTTTTTCAATCCCGTCAGGTTTATTTTCCATAACCTCAATAAGCATGCTGGATGAAGACAGTACGGGTGTTAGCGGAACCCTCAGTTCATGTGCCAGGATGTCGATAAAAAGAGCCCTGGCTTTTGATTCATTCTGCAATTCCCTGTTATGGTCCTTTTCTTTCTCATAAAGGTCGACCAGCTGCTGTTCGATTCTTTTCCGTTCGGTTATGTCCCTGGCTACCACCACATAGCCGATTACGGCACTGATATGGTCTTTTACTGCGGCTACGGAGACCAGTACGGGGATTGACCTGCCGCCTGGAGTGACATAAGTAAGCTCGTGATTGACGTTTTCACCTTGCGGAAGCCTGGCTGACAACAACTCCCTGGCTTTGCTTTTTTCCAAAATAAGGCTTGAAAATTCCCTGTTGTCCAGAGCACCGTTGCTTATTCCCAGCATGTCCCGTGCAGCCGCATTGACCAGGTTTATACGCCCGCCGGCATCCACCAGGATCAGTGCTTCATTCATGGTATTTATTATCTCATCTGCTGCCGTTACCGGATTGATGCTCATCAGGCCATACCGTCTTACCGATATTACCAGGCCAAGCTCCCAGACGGTGATGATGACGTCTCCCACCGCCGGTACGGAATAGATGTGTAATAAGGGAAATATTACATTGACGATTGAGGCCAGTACCAGGCTGATAACAGCCGTCAGGCTCAGTGTTTTCGATACCAGACGGTCGCGGGCGTTTTTAGCGTTATGCCCGTATTGGTAGCCCAGAAAAATACAGGCGATGGATAGAATCAAGTAATAGCCAAAAAACAGGTAGGAGGAAACAGAATTTTTCCAACCAGGATTCAGCCAGCCCGGCTGCCAGCCGGCAATGTACCCCATGTTGCCGGAAAACTGCTGAAAAATAAGAAAAATGATAACTGTAATAAAGGCTAAAAGCAGGAATTTGTTTTTAATCAGTCCGCTTTTACCCGTGAGAGCCAGATAAAAATAAAAGGCCGTGGTGCCGAATGTAATCCAGCCTAAAGAGGAGATACTTATCCAAAAAACTGCGGATTGTGATGACTGAATCAAATTGGCAGCGCCAAAACCAAAGCTCCACAGGGAAAAACTGGATATCAGGATGGCGCAAAAGCGGTTTAGCTGCCCTTTCGGATTCCGGCTTAATACCAGTATTATCAGCCCGATTGCTGCAAAACAAGCAGCAAAATGCAAAAAGGATACTATATTCATTATTTACAAGATCCCGTTATTCCTCTCCTGTTCAGTTTCTATTTTTCCAAAATACACTTTATACACAATTAACACAATAGCTACAAAACCCAATTTTCTCATCCAACGGGTGGGTTTTTTTAAATCAGAAAGCTGAATCAAAAAAAGACATGACCCTTTCCAGGTATTTTTCGGGATGATCGTCATACGCCCTTACATGAGCCGAACCGGGAGCAATCCAGACGCTGTTGCGGGGATTCTGTGAAGCCTCAAGCAGCCGATAAGCATGGTCTACGGGAATAGTCTCGTCTTTTTCGCCATGTATAAACAGCACCGGCCGCGGTGCGATTCCTGCTACAGATTTAACAGGCTGTATGGCCGGGAAGTCCACTCCGTACATGGTCTTTATCATCCACAGCAGGGGATTGAGGAAAAATTTCGGAGCATGAGCACGCTGTGCAAACTCGGATTCCATCATGTCCTGTAGATCGGCGAACGAGCTATCGGCGACAACTGCGTCAATCTCCCTGTTCCCTTCCGCTTCCATTAAGGCCGTGACCGCCCCCATGGAAAAACCCAGAACTCCAATCCGGTCGAAACCCCGTGTTGTTGCATACTCGACCGCCCCGTTCAGGTCTTCTATTTCAAAATAACCGCCTGAAACCATGCTGCCCCCGGATTCTCCGTGGCCCCGCAGGTCGAAAGCCAGCACATTGTAGCCGTTTTCTACCAGGCCGGCGCTGATTTCCAGCATGCGGATTTCAGGATCAGCCCGGTGGTATTGCTCGCCGTGTACCAGGATGATTAATTTATCGCTGTCACGGGTAGGCAGCAGCCAGCCGCGCAGCGTCAAACTACGGTTTTGACTGGGGAAAGTGACGTTTTCATAGACCAGCCCCAACCTGGCAGGATTGTCTTCCACCGGCACTCTTTTTACCCTGGTCAGTGAATAACCCAGATAAGCAGATGCCCCCGTTAAGATGACTGCAATTGCCAGTACAATTGCCAGGCATGTAATGAGACGTTTTTTCATCTAACCCGCTATCTATTTTTTCTAACCCGCTAATAACTGATCTACGTCAGTTTGGCCGGCCGCGATGGTCGCCCTACTAACCATGAAGTATACACATACGCAAAGAGAAAATCATCCATTGCATAAAGGATCTGAGGTTATATGCACGGGTAAATGTGCGGGCGCAAGGGTCACCACTGTAAAAGTGGATCAGATAGATCATAAGGGATTTTGACAAACACTTGACAATATGGGAAAAATGTAATATATATATTACAAATAGTAATAAATAAATTACTTAATGTTTGGATTGTCTGACGTCGGGGGCGTTAAAATGAACGGCGGATTTATAATATTTTTACCCAACATAATCCTTTTAGTGCTGTTTATTCTATTTCTCTGGCGGCGCCATTCGCTGAAGAACTTCGACTGGGTAACACTGGTTTGCATCACTCTGGGAATATCGCTTCTGGCCGTAATTCTTATTCTTTATTTCGAAAGCCAGCCGGCTGAAGGGGGTTACGGGCGGGTGGCCCTGATGGCTGTTCCTGCCGTGTTTTTTATACTGTTTCTGCTTTTTCTCACCCGGGTTATTACGGTTGAAGGGGTCAAGTCCAAATTTCATTTTGATGAGAGAATAACCACTATTAACGCTAAAAGCGCCCGGAATGCCCTGGTGGCCGTCTACCTGAGTATAATAATCGACTTGATCACTTTTTCAGATATCAGCCAGGAATTACTGCTGGTGATACTGGCCACCAGCCTGGTGGTCTATCTGGCATCTATGATCATTTACTATTTTCGCAGTTTTTAATTCCCGGTAAGAAGTGCTGTCAATCGTCAACAAGTCAAAGAAATGGGAACAGGACTAAACAGGTGATAATAAAAACGCGCATTAAGGAACTCAGGGCCAGATACGACTTAACCCAGGATGATCTGGCCGAAATGGTCGGCGTAACCAGGCAGACCATGCTTTATCTAGAAAAAGGCAAATACAATCCATCGCTGCTTTTAGCCCACAAAATAGCCAGGGCATTGAAGTCCAACATCGACGAGGTCTTCATTATCGAAGACGATGAATAAGCCCACGTGCCGGTAGATCAACAAGGTTTCGCTCTACAGGAAAACATTTTAGATATTATATAAAGTTCAGGTTAAAATTTGGAGGAGGAACAACCATGGGTAAAATAAATGTGGCCATAATAGGTGTTGGCAATTGCGCCTCATCACTGGTACAGGGTGTGTACTATTACGGCAATGCCAAAAAAGGCGATTCAGTACCGGGCTTGATGCATGTTGATCTGGGTGGCTATCATATCAGCGACATCAATTTCGTAGCCGGTATCGATATAGATAAAAATAAGGTGGGGAAAGACCTATCTGAAGCGATATTCACTTTGCCCAACAACACCGCCAGATTTACGGATGTGCCTCTATCGGGAGTAAAGATAAGCCGGGGTATGGTGCATGACGGTCTGGGTAAATATCTGTCTCAGGTTATTCAACCGGCGCCCGGCCAGACGGCGAACATTGCAAAGATACTGAAAGAGACCAAAACCGATGTGGTGATCAACTACCTGCCGGTAGGAAGCGAAGAAGCTACTAAATGGTATATGGAACAGATACTTGAGGCAGGCTGCGGCGTGGTAAACTGCATACCTGTTTTTATTGCACGCGACCAAAAATACTGGGGAGAACGCTTCGCTCAAAAAGGCCTGCCTATTATAGGGGATGACATAAAATCACAGGTGGGAGCTACTATCGTGCACCGGGTGTTGACCAGGCTTTTCAGAGATCGTGGGGTTAAGCTGGAAAGGACTTATCAACTGAATTTTGGCGGCAATACGGATTTCCTGAACATGCTGGAAAGGGAACGCCTGGAATCTAAAAAAATCTCCAAGACAAATGCTGTTACTTCGCAACTGGACTATGAAATGAAACCGGATGATATCCATGTCGGCCCTAGCGATTACGTGCCGTTCCTGAATGATCGGAAATTCTGCCATATACGTATGGAAGGCCGCACTTTCGGGGATGTGCCCCTGCTGGTGGAGGCCAAGCTGGAAGTCTGGGACAGTCCTAATTCCGCCGGGGTGGTAATTGACGCCGTCAGGTGCTGCAAGCTGGCGCTGGACCACGGACTGAAAGGGTCGCTGATAGAGCCGTCATCCTATTTCATGAAATCACCGCCGGTCCAGTTTTCAGATGAAGAAGCCCGAATCAAGACCGAAAAGTTTATTCAACAATATGCTCGGAAAGCCTGAGCGTAGCCAGATACCTGATTGTACCCTTATATCGGTCATAATAGAATTGGGACTGGCTGTAAACAGGCCCAATATATCACAACTAAAAGCTATAATGATATAAAGCCCGGTAATTCCAATGATAATGCCTGATGTGAGAGTAAATTTGATATGAAAAACCAGACAATACTGGTGATTAGCCTTTCCGAAGAAATGCCGCAAACAGTAAAACAGGCGACAGACGGTTTGCCTGTCGAAATCGAATACGCTTCCAGCGGACAGGCGGGACTGGACCTGGTACGGGACAAGCATCCTGATATTGTAATACTGGGTGACCTGGGGATGTCTGATTCCACTGCAAAGGCCGCCTATTTCAGGGAGATGATGGAGGGGTGGATCTCGCGTCATTCGTCCCTGTTGTGGGTTGAAAAGAATGAAGCCGGGCCGTCCTATAGCATTATGGACAGCGAAAACCTGAAGGCCGGTATAGGTGATTATCTGTTTCATCCCGGGAAGGAGGTCATCCCTGTTCAATCCGGGGACATTGTTGCCGGGCTGCGGGACACGATTCTTAAAAAGCTCGGTGAAAGGCAAAATAAACTGAAGGCTTCAATCCTGGACAGCGGCTGTTTTTGTCTTACCTGGGAACAGATACCGGGGCTGGGAGCTTTTGAGAGACGGCAGGAGATTGTGCTGGAAAATGCCCGCAAGGCAGCTATCGGTGGAGAGGTATGCGCCATAAGCATCGTGGACAATCCGGGCGGCAACCCGGCTATTGCCACCGAAATACTCTGCTCCGAGATACGCAAGCTGGGTATCGAGCCCATGGTGCATCTGGCCTTCCGGGACAGGAACCGCAACCAGGTGGAAAGCCTTTTGTATCAACTGGCGGCACTGGATATCAATAACCTGCTGATCCTCACCGGCGATTATCCTTCCAATATCGGTTTCAGGGGTACGGCCAGGCCGGTGTTTGACCTGGATGCAGTTAACGGACTGGAATTGATAGGGGAGATGAACGGGGGAATGGAGCATGAGATTATGCGCCGCAAGACCAGGCTGGCACCAACCGAATTTTTTGCCGGAGCGGCTGTTTCTCCTTTTAAAATAGACGAAGCCGAAGTTATGGGACAGTATTACAAGCTGAAGAAAAAGATAACTGCCGGGGCGGATTTTGCCATAACCCAGATCGGTTTTGACGCCCGTAAATTGCATGAGCTCCAGTTAT
>CAYLVC010000145.1:0-7599 GCA_964387005.1 uncultured Dehalococcoidales bacterium
GGACGGTGATAACGCCCTTTTGAACCAGGGAATTGACCGTTTGCCTGGAACACCCCGTTTCCCGGCTGATTTCGCTTACGGGCGAGCGGGGATTATCCAGTATATACCTCAGCAGAGCGGCCTGTCTGAAGGCTCTCCGGGGTAATTCAGCCAGCAGCTTTTGAACTTCTTCGACGCCGGTATTCAGGAAAACATAGGGAAGAAACCTGGGTTTAACCCTGATTTTTTCCAGGGTATATCTTCTTTCGGCCAGGCGCCGGCGGATGAGTTCAGGGAAAAGCTGGCGTATCTTTTTCACCCCGAAGTTCTTTTCCAGGTCTTTAAGCGGGACCTCATCACGCGACCGCAGAAAATCGAGCACCGCTTCCTGATCGGAAGAGAGGTCTTTGAACCGGGACTCATCCGAGGGCACAGGTGGAGAAGATGAATGGACCAGCGTAACAACCTTTCGTTCAAATCCCGGCGGGAGCATAAGGGCGACAGCATCAAAAAGAGGTGCAAGGTAGCATTCACTCAACCACCTGGCTAAAGCCACCCGGACAGGAGACAGGAGGGGAACTGTCTCTATTACGCCTTCTATTTCACGGGTTTCCTGGACTGAGGGAACAAGGGTTATTTCTATAACGATGCCCTGGAGGGTTTTATCACCGAAGGGCACCCAGACAGCCTGCCCTACCTCAAGTTTAAGGCCTTCAGGAATAGCATAGCTGAAGGTCCTTCTCCGGGCTATGGGTGAATTGACACTTACCTCGGCATAAGGCATTTCTTTACTTCCAAGCATGAACAACAGAAGAGGGCAGGGATGTCAACTATTAACCATCCCTGACCTCTCCGATTATATCAGCTCTGAATTCCACCCGATCAGACCGGGCAGCAGGGTATTATTTGGGCTGTTCTTCTGCGACGGTGGCATTTGCTTCGGCAGTATCTGCCGCGGCAGCTTCTGCTTTGGGGGCTTCCGCTGCGGCTACTTCAGTTGCAGGTGCTTCAGCAGAAGGCGCCTCGGCCAAAGGTTGAGCGGCCTCAACTTCGGATTCAGGGGCGCGGACTTCTTCACCCAGCTTTTCGAATCTCTTTTCTTTAATACGGGAGGCACGGGCACTCAGGCCGCGCAGGTAATACAGCTTGGCGCGCCGGACTTTACCATGCCTGACAACCTCTACTCCGTCGATCATGGGAGAATAAATCGGGAAGGTACGCTCAACTCCCACACCGGAAGTAACCCTTCTCACGGTAAAATTGGTCGCCGCTGCCGCACGGTGAATCTTTATCACCACTCCCTGAAAGACCTGGATACGGGTCTTTTCACCTTCAACTACTTTTTGCCTGACACGCACTGTGTCTCCCGGAGCCAGAACCGGGATATTCGGATTGGTTTTGACTTCGAGAATATCCGTGATATTCATTGATTACCCCCTATTCCTAGAAAAATTCCCTTAAAAAACTATATAAAACCTATTATAAAGTACCCGTTAAACTCCGCCGCCGGGAGACCCGACTGGCGAACAGGTCTTACACTAGATATCCGGCCCGGGCAACATATCCGGCCGCCGCTCCGCTGTTCGTCTTAACGACTGTTCCCGGCGCCACCTGGCAATCTCGCCATGGTTCCCGGAAAGCAACACCCCGGGCACCGCCCACTCTCTAAACACCTCCGGACGGGTATACTGAGGATACTCCAGCAAACCGCCGGTATGCGACTCACATACCAGGGATTCACCTGAACCCAGGACACCGGGCAGCAGTCTGACTACAGCATCCACGACCACCATGGCTGCCAACTCTCCGCCGGTCAGGACATAGTCCCCGATACTGATTTCATCCTGCACAAGGTGCTCCCTGATACGCTCGTCAATACCTTCATAATGACCGCATATCAGGATTAACCAGTCATACCGGGCTAATTGCCGCGAGACGGACTGATTTAAGAGGCGGCCCTGTGGAGTAAGGAGAATTACAGACGACTGAGCTCCCGCCATCTCCTGCATTTTCAATACTGAAGACATCACCGTCTCTACCGCTTCGAAGACCGGTTCGGGTTTCATAACCATGCCGGCGCCGCCGCCATAGGCATAATCATCAGCGGTATGATGCCTGTCGTGTGTATAATCTCGTATATTATGTATGTTAAAGGTCACAAGCCCCCCATCCACTGCCCTCTTTAGAATACTGCTATCAAAAGGGCCGGTGAACATCTGGGGGAAAAGAGTAAATATATCGACACGCACCGGGACTAACTCTTCTCAACTGGAGAAGGGGTATGCTCAGTTACTGTCCCTTTAATAATTTCTACTGCATGAACGACTGCCGGTAAGATAACCTCCATGCATTCGCGCACCCCGCTGGGACTGCCCGGCATATTGATAATCAGGCATCTTTTTCTCACACCTGCAACAGCACGGCTCAATATCGCCGTGGGTGTTTTGCCTACGGTTTCCATTCGCATAGCTTCAGCAATACCGGGAACCATCTTGTCCAGAATGGGAGCGGTAGCTTCCGGAGTTACGTCTCTCAAAGCCAACCCAGTACCGCCGGTGGTGAATATCACATCTACATCACCCGCATCCGCCCATTCAATCAGCCGGTTTCTGATAATATCTATTTCATCCGGAACGATATCATAGCGAGTAACGCGCCCACCCAGGATTGAAACTCTATCCTGGATAGCTGCCCCGCTGCCATCATAGCGCTCACCTTTTGAGCCCTTGTCGCTAATAGTTAAAATACCAAAATATATCATTTCCGCTTTCCACTTTCACTACCCAAAACGAATTCTATTTTACCATAATTAGGCCTTCAAGCAAAGATCAAGGCTAAAAATAAAGACGGTGCACCCCGGAACCGGTGAAAACAGGCCTGTCTAAAACAAACCGGCTCTGAGTTTTTAACTTTTCCCACAGTTTCCCACCCGGCTTGAATTAACACCCAGTACTTTAGTAATACCTATGCAACAATCAAGATCGATTTTATGACTGTGACGAGAGGGCCATACGGTAAAACACCCTGAAGACGAGTTGTCCGGTGGTAAATTTTAAAAAATTTACCTCAAAAATAAGGCAAAAAGGTATTGACAATTATCTTCAGTGGTGTAGAATGGTTTAAAGTGGGTAATGGTGGTGAATTGTCCCATGTATACAGGAACTTACGAGTACCGGGTTGATGAAAAGGGCCGCGTGCCTGTTCCTCCTAAATTCAGGTCGGACGAGCTGAAACAGGAAGGGGTTATGTTATGCCCGGGTACTGACAAATGCATCAACCTGTATCCACTCTCCGAATGGAAAAAATTGGCCGACAAATTGACCATTGGTCCTATTGTACCATCAAAGATGAGAAAACTGAACCGGGCAATTTTTTCCACCGCTTTCAATGCCGATATTGACGGACAGGGCCGGATATCCCTTCCCCAGCAACTCAGGCAATATGCCGGTATAGGGGAAGAAGTGATAATTGCCGGGAACAACAGCTATATCGAATTATGGGACAAGCAGCAATGGCAGGATGAAATAACCAGGTGCCAGCAAGAAGCCGGACTAATTATTGATACCCTGGAGCAACACTAATGGAACTTTCTGTATTTACCTCCCATATCCCTGTTTTGGCCAGGGAATCAATTGAAAACCTGGGTGTACAGCCTGGCGGACGTTATATTGACTGCACGCTTGGCGCAGGCGGGCATGCCCGCTCGATACTGGAACACAGCTCTCCGGGAGGTCAGCTGCTGGGTATAGATGCCGATCCTGATGCAATCAAGGTCTCAGGCGAACGCCTGAAGGACTTTGACAGGTCCGTTTTGCTGGTCAACGACAATTTTTCAAATCTGCGCGATATTTGCATCAAATACGATTTCTTCCCTGTGCATGGCATCATTTTCGATCTGGGTCTTTCTTCACCTCAATTGGAAGAAGATGGACGGGGATTCAGTTTCCAGCATGATACTCCACTGGACATGCGCTTCAGTCCCACCCAGAAGATTTCGGCCGCTGACATTGTTAACAGCTATTCCGAACATGAACTGGCTAATATTATCAAGACCTACGGTGAAGAAACAAACAGCCGTCAGATAGCCAAATACCTGGCCGCCAGCCGTCCTATCAGGACTACACAGGAACTGGCCAATGCCGTAGTGGAGGCAGTGGGTGGAAGGCATGGAAAGATACATCCCGCCACTCGCACATTCCAGGCACTGCGCATAGTCGTCAATCATGAAATGGAAAACCTGGAATCAGCTTTAAACCAGTCTATCAGCCTGCTGGGATTCGGCGGGCGGCTGGTAGTGATAAGTTATCATTCCCTGGAGGACAGGATTGTAAAGCACTTTATGCAGAGAGAATCCAAAGACTGTCTCTGTCCCCCCGAGGCCATGAAATGCACCTGCGGCCATAAAGCCAACATCAAGATCGTGACACGAAAAATAATCACACCTTCCTTTGCTGAAGTTGAGCTCAATCCCCGCAGCCGCAGCGCCAAGCTCAGAGCAGCCGAAAGAATTATTACACCCACCCAACAATATGAACAGGCTGTCGAGCAACTGAACTGCTCGATCGGTCTGGGTACTCAGGGATGGCGAAAACCTTCGCTGGTTGAAAAACTGCGCAAGACTTTTTTGTCACTCCAGAAAAAGGAACGTTAACCGGACAGGCCAAAAAGGTTGGGGTCAGGGTGGTTTTAAATAATAAACAATACCGATAAAGCCCCCGGAGATCGGCACACAGAACGAACATTAAAGGAGCGGCCATGAGTAAGAAAGGACTAATAACTGCCATCGATGTTGGCACTACCAAAATATGCACGATAACAGCCAGCAGGGAAGCGACAGGCAGCATCCGCATTATCGGTGTTGGAATTACACCTTCCACAGGCATGCACAAAGGCCTGGTGGTCAACATGAATGATGCCGCCCGGTCGATCCAGGCTTCAGTTAAAAAAGCTGAACTGATGAGCGGGCACAAGATCGAATCTGCTTATATCGGCGTTACCGGCAGACATATTTCATCAGTCAATAACCGCGGAGCGGTATCCATATCTAATAGCGACCGTCTGGTGCGTCCGGATGACCTGAAACGGGTAATGAAGAGCGCCCAGAACATTAAAGTGCCTGAAGAAAGGAAATTGCTGCATGTCATACCCAGGGGTTTTGCAGTGGATGGACATCCCGGAGTAAAAGACCCGGTCGGGATGCACGGACAGAGACTGGATGTCGAGACACATGTTATTACAACCGCCATAACTTCAGTGCAGAATGTGATGAAAGCGGTACGAAACATCGGCATAGACGTAGATGACATGGTGCTTGAACCGCTGGCTTCGAGCGAAGCTGTCCTGACAGAAGAAGAAAAGCAGAACGGTGTAATACTGGCGGATATTGGCGGAGGCACCACCGATGTGGCGATATTCCGTGATGGAAGCATCTGGCATACAGCAATCCTTCCAGTGGCCGGATATCAATTAACGCGTGACGTTGCCATTGGTTTGAACCTGCCTTTCGACCTGGCCGAGAACATGAAGAAACGTTATGCCAGTGTTATACCGGTATATGAAGGGAAAAGCAATACACCTGAAGAGATGCTGCAGGATGGCCATGGAGTATCCTACCAGGACCTCTGCGATATAATTCGAGCCCGGATTGAAGAGATCATCCGCCTGGTTATGCTGGAATTGCCGCAGACCGAATATGAAAAACTGGTACCGGCGGGTCTGGTCTTTACAGGCGGCAGCTCCAACCTTTCCGGCCTGGATTCACTGGCCAGTGACATGATCAGGCTGCCTGCCAGGATTGGCTCGCCCCTTAATCTGCATGGAATTCCCCAGTCGCTACGTGATCCGGCTTATGCCACGGCGGTAGGACTGGTTCTCTGGGCATCGAAAAACAATTCACAACCTATCTGGGGGAGCCGTACGTTTGGCTTCCTCAGGATATTCAACCTTGTTTCCAGATTACGCAATCTGTTGAATAGAAAATAATTTGTACTTAGAAGACAAAAAGGAAGGAGAGAAAAATGGCTAAATCAAGTTTTGTGCAGAACCCGGCAAAAATCAAGGTTATCGGCATGGGCGGCGGCGGCAGCAATGCTATTACCCGCATGGTCAGAGACGAAATCCGTGGAGTGGAATTCATTGCAATGAATACCGATGCCCAATCCCTGGCGCTGACAGAAGCACCTATACGTTTCCAGTTAGGAGAACGGGTCACGCGGGGACTGGGAGCAGGGGGAGACTACACCATCGGTCAAAGAGCTGCTGAAGAGAGCCGCGATGAATTGACTCAACTGGTTACCGGCTCAGACATGGTCTTTGTTACCGCAGGGATGGGGGGCGGTACCGGTACGGGTTCCATACCGGTTGTAGCCGAGATCGCCAAAAAGAGCGGCGCACTGACCATAGCAATCGTAACCAAGCCCTTTTCATTTGAAGGCAAGCACCGCACCAGGACGGCTGAAGAAGGGATTGCCCGTCTGGCCAGTAAATGCGACACATTGATCATCATTCCCAATGATAAGCTGCTTGCCTTATGTGACAGAAACACCAATGTAGAGAGCGCCTTCAGAATGGCAGATGAGTGCTTAAGACACGGCGTCCAGGCCATTTCTGAAGTCATCACGGTACCGGGTATGATCAATCTTGATTTTGCCGATGTAAGGGCAATTATGAAAGATGCAGGTCCGGCCTGGATGTCCATTGGCATCGGCTCAGGTCCAAACCGTTCGGTAGACGCAGCCAAATCTGCCCTGGCCAGCCCGCTTCTGGATGTCAGCATAAAGGGAGCCAAGGGCGTCCTCTTTAATATTACCGGTAATGAGAATTTAACCCTTCACGAGGTCAACCAGGCTGCTGAAATAATCCGGCAGGCAGTTGATCCCGGCGCCAACATTATCTTCGGCGTGCGCAGAGACGAGAAGCTGGATAAAGAACTCAAGATTACACTGGTCGCTACCGGATTTGCACAGGCCAGTATGCTTGGCAAGATGGAAGAC
The DNA here is from genome assembly GCA_964387005.1 of uncultured Dehalococcoidales bacterium. Lineage (GTDB taxonomy): Bacteria > Chloroflexota > Dehalococcoidia > Dehalococcoidales > UBA3254 > CAYLVC01. The sequence continues at coordinate 6,972 of CAYLVC010000145.1, forward strand.
GAAGAAGTCACCAAACTGCTGCGCAATTTAAAGGTTGAAGAAGACCTGGACGTGCCTTCATTTATGCGCAAACCGTTGTTCAACGAAAGAAGAACAATAACTCCTTCTTCACAGCCGACCAGGGAGAAAGTTTAAAGATTGACCGAGGAAGTATTGCACAAAACTCAGGCTGCTCAGAAAAGCCTGCTAAATTTAATGTGTCTTAACCGGGCTGTTAAAGGCTTGTTTAAGAGGTTTAGCCAAGGGTAAACCCCCGCCGTAAGCTATACAACAGGTGTTGTATAGCTTACGGAATAATCTCCGGTACAATCTCCAGAGCAAGTGAAAGTCCTTTTTTCAACTCCTCAAAATGACTCTGTCAGCCTGATTGACCTCATTCCGTTCTGAAAAGACCACCTGGCACCTGGCTCTACACCTGAAAGAGGGCAAAATTTATCTCAAAACACCCCCTAGAGGAAGAACAAAGGGTTGAAATCAGTCAGGGCGGTTGACTAAGATAGAAGTTAATTCCCTTCGAAATTGTTTTTAATTAATACTCTGGAAAAACTCTCTGTCCGCCCTCGTTTTTTATTATAATCCGTACTAAAAAACGTCTTGACAAACACTATCTGTTGTGGTAAAAATACAT
>CAYLVC010000146.1:0-7564 GCA_964387005.1 uncultured Dehalococcoidales bacterium
TTAACGACCTTTAAATTAGTTATTTTCACTGGAACTGGCCTTATCAACTTAATCTCCAGGATTCAAGCTGATAATTATTCTTAATTATTGCCCACTTACCTCCTAATATTTAGCTTTTATAATAGAAAAAAGGATCTGAGGAGATATCGTAATGAAGGCAATGATTGAATTCAAAAACGTATCCAAACAATACAAAATCGGTGAAGTCGTGATAAATGCATTAAGCGAAGTTAGTTTTACTATTAACGAAGGTGAGTTTGTGGTTGTACAGGGAGCTTCAGGCGCCGGAAAAACAACCATCCTCAATATACTGGGGGGTATGGACAGCGCTACGTCGGGCCAGATAATTGTTAAAGGCGAGAATATTGAAAAATATAACGACAAAGCCTTGACTAAATATCGCAGGGAAAAAATAGGCTTTATTTTCCAGTTTTATAACCTTATATCCAATTTGACTGCGCTGGAAAACGTGGAGTTTGCCGCCGAGGTTTCCAGGGAACACCTGAATGCTTCAGATGTGCTGGGAAAGGTCGGTCTTTCGGAACGGGCGCGTAATTTTCCCAGCCAGCTTTCCGGTGGAGAACAGCAGCGCGTAGCTATTGCCCGGGCAGTAGCTAAGAATCCGCTGTTGCTTCTGTGTGACGAGCCGACCGGCGCGCTCGATTATGTAACCGGCAAAATGGTCTTAACGCTTTTACAGCAGGTCAATCAAGACTATAAAAAGACCGTAGTACTGATAACCCACAATTCCCTGATCTCTCCGATGGCGGACAAGGTGATAAAGGTCAAAAGCGGAAAAATTCAAGATATATTGTTGAACCAGGCGAAAACCACGGTAGAGAGGCTTGAGTGGTAATGAAGAAGCTCTATTTAAGAATGCTGCGTGAAATAAAGAACAATAGCGGGCAGTTTTTATCTATAATACTTATTATCGCCATTGGCTCTATGTTGCTATCAGGATTGTTTTCTTCCATATCCGCCATCAATCGTTCTGTTGAAGATTACTATCAAAAACAAAACCTGGCGGATATCTGGGGCTATTACAGCGGAATTACCGCTGTCCAGATCTCCGATCTGGCCGATACAGAAGGCATTGTCGAAGCCCAGGGACGTTATGTTCTTAATGCCAGCCTTATCGTGGACAGCCAAAAGAGCAAACTCAGAATCCATAGCCTGACAGATATCAACGCCCCTTATATGACCGGCGGCGTAATGCCGCAGGCAAGTTTTGAATGCGTGATAGATCAAAAGTACGCGCAGGAAAACAATATTGAGATCGGCCAAAAACTGGCGCTTATTCTGGACAATAACGAACTGGTATTGACTGTAACGGGATTTTGCATCGAACCCGAATACGCCTATAAAATCCCGGATCCCACAGCCGCCATTGTGGATAATAAATCGTTCGGCTATGCCTTTGCGAGTTCAGAAACGCTTATCGAGCTTAACAAACACAGCGAAGCCTACCTTGATTTTCAAGCCGAGGCTGGAACTCAGATAGATGAAGCAAAAGCCGCAATAGACCAGGCGAAGCTGGATTTATCTGCAAAACAGACTGAATATGAAAACAAAAAAGCAGAGGCGGTTAACTCTATTACGGATGCATACGCCCACCTGGATGAAGCTAAAAAACAACCGGATGAAGGTCGGAGCACACTGGCTGATTTGTCCGCAGCCGAAATTGAACTAACCAAAGCCTGGTCCGAAATTCAAGACAAAGAAAACCAGCTATTTGAAGCAGAAGCGCAAATGCAGAAGAAGCTTCTGGAAATTCCTACATACTATCCGGAGGTTTTGTTTAAGGTCAGCGACTACTCGGCTGCCGAACGCGCTATCAAAAATAGCGACAATTTTATTGTGTCTGTAGAGCGGAAGAATCAAACCAGCTATAATATGGTCGATGGATCACTTGACCCTATTCGTGCTGTATCCTATGTGTTTCCTCTGATATTCTTTATCGTCGCTTCAGTAATTTCATTTATAGCAATGTCTAAAACGGTAGAAAACCAGAGAACGCAGATTGCGGTCATGCAGGCCATCGGGATTCCGAAGGGGCATCTCCGCCTGAGCTATTTGTCATATGCAGTGGTATGTTCACTTCTTGGCTCTGTCGTTTTTGCCCTGCTGGGCAACAAAATTCTGCCCGGTGTCATGATACAGTCCTTCATGTCACGTTTCGCGCTGCCCGATATTGCCGTGCAGATTTATCCGGTATATATCTTTTTACCGTTTGTTCTGGCAGCCTTATTCAGCGGGGCAGCCACTCTTTTCGCCGTGCAAAAGGTACTAAAAGAAGTACCGGCTCAGGCTATGCGGCCCCGCCCGCCCAGGGGTTCTAAGACAATCCTGGCAGAACGAATACGTCCGCTCTGGAGACGGCTTAACTATTCTTCCAAGCTCGTAATTCGTAATATTTTTCTGAATAAAACCAGAGTGGTCCTGAGCTCGGTGGGTATTGTCGGATGTGTGATGCTGCTGATTACGGGATTGTCGCTAAAGAATTCAGCCCAGAGTGTTATCAATTGGGCCCTGGAGAGCATGAGTTATGATATTTCTGTAACCTGCGCACAACCTGTTGCGGACAAAAACGCAATATCGGTTGGATATCCTACCGAAAAAGTTGAACTGACGCAAATACATAATGCTACTTTAAGGCTGGAACCGGATGCGGAGGCCAATCTTCAGATCGTCGAAGCAAACAGCAGTCTGATAAAGCTCCTTGACCGGGGAGGCCGGGCTCTGACCGTTAAACAGAACAGCGTTATTATTCCTCAAAGCCTGGCGGACAGGTATTCTCTGAAGGAAGGTGATAAGCTGACGGTGCTTATCGATGGAAAAGAGTTTTCTCTGATAGTTACCGGTATTGTGGTGGAATACTTTGCGGAGTCAATTTATGTTTCCTTTACGGCGGCGCAAGAAGCAGGCATAGACATCGCTTCAAAGTCAGTCCTGGTTTCTCTTCAAAATCCGGATGATATCGATGCGGCGGTCAAACTGCTCTCATCTCAGGAAGGAATCACCAGGGTAAATACTAAAGAAAACATGGTGCGCAGAAGCGAGGATTTGATGGTGATGTTGAATACTATGATTTTAATCATTATCCTCGGGGCCGCCGTGCTTTCCATGACAGTAATTTACAATATTACCTCCATCAACATTTTTGAACGCACCCGTGAATTTGCTACCCTGATGGTGCTGGGCTATTATAAAAATGAAGTCAACCGGTTGATTTTGATCGAAAATATGGCAGTGACCGGTTTCGGCTGCCTGTTCGGCCTGCCGGCAGGAATGTTATTATTTCAATATATCATCGGGTTGATTTCGAGCAGCAACCTTAGATTTCCTTCCGAACTTAATCCCGGAGTGGCTGCCCTGGCCATCGCCATTGCCTTTGCATTTTCCATTCTTACCAATATGCTGCTCAGATCAAAAGTGAAAAAGATAGTCCTGGTAGAGGCCTTAAAAAGTGCAGAATGAAACACAAATCCCAAAACAACAGCTCTTAAAAAATGATAAAAAGTCATATAGTCTTATGTAACTGCTGGTATAATAGATTAACCTGACCTGAGGAAAAGAGGGATACAATGCCAAAAGTATTGATTGCTGATGACGAAATTTCCATTGCTAATCTGATTGCAGATAGTCTGAATGATGAAGGATTTGAAACGAAAGTTGTTCACCATGGCCAGGCTGTACTGGATGAGCTTTCAGCAACTAACACTTTCAGCCTGATAATCCTGGATATAATGATGCCGGGCATAAACGGACTTGAAGTTTGCCGCCGGATTCGCGACGCAGTAAAATGCCCGATCATTTTTGTCACCGCTAAAAGCCGGACGCTGGATATTATGCTCGGTCTTGAGATCGGCGCCGATGACTATATTGTCAAACCTTTTGTGGTTGAAGAGCTGGTAGCTAAAGTTAAAGCCCATATCAGGAGAGAAAAAAGAGCGGATGATAACACTTCAGAATTTCGTACCCTGGGCGGACTGAAAATCAATAAGGACAACTATGAAGTATTTCTCAACGGAAAACGCATCGATCTGTCTGCCAGGGAGTTTCAATTACTGGTCTACTTGTGCGACAATGTCGGCAAAGTTTTAACCAGGGAGCAGATATTTGATGCAGTTTGGGGAATGGACTATTCCGATATTGGCAGCGTTACCGTGACAATAAAAAACCTGCGGGATAAAATTGACCCCGATAACCGGCTTATCAAGACTGTTTGGGGTGTAGGATACAAGCTGGTACGGCAGGAAGGTGACAGCCATGAGTTTAAAATATAAAATACCCCTCCTGATGCTTTTTGTCTTCAGCCTTAATCTCGGATTGCTGCTGGCCTATTTCCATTTTGTTCTGGCTGACAAAGTAACCGGAAATCTTAACGCCCTGCAAAATGACATTACCGCCCTCTGCGGAGAACTGGCAAAAGACATAAACGGAAAAAGCGTTAAAGATGCGGAGCAATATCTTTCGGAGTATCAGGGCAACGGTGGTTTGATATTCATACTGAAGAATACAGACAACGGAGAAATAACGGAAATCAATCCGCGTAACGCCTCCAAAGTCGGTTTTGCTGCCATTGAGCTGGTTGTTCTTGACGGCACTCAGTATGTATTTTTGGTTCAAAGAGATGTCGCTGTTTTAAATTTGCGTTCCCATACCGCAATTACCGATCTTATCTATTTTGAATGTCTGGTGATGTTTGTAATATTGATTCTTGCCGGCGTCATACTATATTTTCGCTGGGTGAAGCCTCTCGTACGTTTAAGGGACAACATGAACCAGTACAACCCTGAGAAACCTCCTCGTACCTCCGTTTACCGGAAAGATGAGATCGGACAGCTTGAAAGAAGCTTCAATAGCCTTTTAAAATCCCTGAATCTGGAAAAACAGACACAAAAGCGGATTATTGCGTCCATATCCCATGATATTAAAACTCCTCTGACATCGGTAATGGGATATGCCGAACGGTTGATCAAAAAAGAATTTGAAAAAGAGAAGCAAATCGCCTATCTGAATACTATTTATTCCCAGGCCAGGGACATTGAAGCTGTCGTTCTGGATTTTGATGACTATTTAGGTAATGGCCTGGAAAGCAAGCTTAAACCGGAGCTTTACGATACAGCCTATATAGGTCAGATGCTTTCAGATGAATATGTCCGGCAATTGGGTGAAAAAGGGATAGGGATTTCCATTAAGAACAGCACCAACCCGGGTTCAAAAATTAAAGTCGACCTGGCCAAGCTCAGGCGTGTATTTGCCAACATCATAGGCAATGCTATCCGCCACGGGAATACGGAAAATCTATCAATCATCATTGCCGTCGAAGAGATAGAAGATCACCTGAAGTTTACCGTTTCGGATAACGGCCAGGGAGTACCTGAAAGCGAACTGCCATATATCTTCGAACCGTTTTACACCTCCGACAAAAGCAGGAGGATTTCAGGTCTTGGCCTTTCAATTTGTAAGAACATTATACTGTCCCACGGGGGCAGGATATCAGCCGGACACAATCAAAACGGGGGATTAACCATTTCAATGGAGCTACCTCTTCTCGTCTTCAAAAAGGTGCTCTGAATCTCGCCCGGGGTACGGGGCACAATGCCCGGAAAACAGGTTATTAATTTATCATTAATAATTAGTTGTCAATGACTACAGTACGTTGATCGAACAGTGAAAACATCGCTGGCGGTATAGTCCTGATAGATTTACTTATGCTGGGTAATGTGACAGAATAGGGGTGAAATCTTGATGCAAAACAGGTAACGAACCTGGTTCAAAATATCTGGACAGGTATCAGTCTATATTAACCACCCGATTTCCCTTATCTTTGTTGTTATTCCTTGATAGTACACGGAAACCCGTTCGGGTGGAAGGTGTGGATATGCCGTGCCCGGGGAGGACAGAGGCTGCATGGATGTATATTCAGAAGTGTATAAGAGTAAGTTGACCACACCTGAAAAAGCCGCGGAAGCAATTAATGATGGAGACACGATTATTCCCGGATTATGTATGGCTGAGCCTCCCGCTCTTCTGTCTGCCATTGCCGAACGTTCCAGAAAAGGCCGTTTGAACGGTCTGAAAGTATTCACGATGTGCCCGACTGAACATGCCGCCAGAACAGTCCTTGCCCCTGATATCTCTGATTGTATTCAATCTTATTCCGGGTTTGTTAACGAATCAGACCGGTCTCTGGTTAAAGTCGGCCTCTGTTACTTTATACCCAACTATTTCCACCAGGTACCCAGGATAATCTGTGAGTTTATGAAGGTAGACGTTGTTGTTACCACAGTCTCACCCATGGATAAAAGCGGCTACTTCAGCTTCGGTACCGCCAATGATATCACCACTACCGCTGCCAGGCATTGCCGGCGCCTCATTGTCGAGGTAAACCGGAACATGCCCCGTGTTTTTGGAGACTCCCTTCTACACATCTCCGAAGTTGATGCCATAGTGGAAAACCATGTTCCCCTTTTGGAGGTCAAGCCTCCCGGCCCTTTGCCTGAAGATGAAATTATCGGCAGGTCAATTGCCTGTCTGGTGCCTGACGGAGCTACAATTCAACTGGGAATCGGAGGCATCCCTAATGCTGTTGCCAGGTATCTTTCGGGTCATAAGGACCTTGGCATACATACCGAATTGTTTTGTGAGGGCATGGTGGATCTGATAAAAACAGGCGTCGTCACCGGCCGGAACAAAAATATTCACCCGCGAAAAAGCCTCTTTACGGCTGCACGGGGTACTAAGAAGATGTATGATTTCATACATGATAACCCCGGTATAGAAAGTTATCCGGTATCTTACGTCAACGATCCGGCAGTTATTGCGCAAAACGATAATATGATCTCGATCAATTCTATCATTGAAGTGGATCTGCTCGGTCAATGCAACTCCGAATACCTGGGTGATTCTCAATATAGCGGTACCGGAGGGCAGCTTGACTTTGTACGGGGAGCCTTCAATTCCAGGGGTGGAAAGTCTTTTCTGGCCTTTTATTCTACGGCTAAAAAGGGAAAAGCATCCAGAGTAATACCCCGTTTAAAGACCGGGACTGCGGTGACCACTCCCAGGATGGACACCCACTACCTGGTTACCGAGTATGGGGTGGTCAATATCAAGGGGAAATCTACCCGGGACAGGGCACTGGATATCATCAGCATCGCTCACCCTGCTTTCAGAGATAGCTTGATGATCGAAGCCGAAAATATGCATCTGATTTAAAACGAAACCAGGATGCATCATCCCTGTATCACCCTTTGGCGAATCCAGGTGTATATTGTTTTCACACGCCGCCTGTGCTATTAACAAACCAATGGGACAAATACTGTCAGTTGCCTGCGGTTGTCTGTTTGTTAGAATCTCCCCCGCCGAGAGAGAAGGGATGATCGTGTACTTATCGCAGTTGCTATCAGTATGGACCAAGTAAAGCTAAGGAGAATGAAGATGCGTTTTGATAACAGAGTAGCCATTATCACCGGGGCGGGGGCCGGGATGGGACGTTCTGCTGCGGTTGCCTTTGCCCGCGAAGGAGCTTATGTCTTTATTAACGATGTTAATGCCG
>CAYLVC010000147.1:0-7528 GCA_964387005.1 uncultured Dehalococcoidales bacterium
AATAACCGGAACAGAAGGATCGGGAACACAGGGACCTTCGAACTTGGCGCGCATAGGCAGTGTTACTTTTTTATCAGGGTCCCAGAGACGCGTGTGTAGAATGACAGCTTCGCCTGCCTGCACGGCTGAGCTTTGACGGTTGATTTCGTAAGCAATGGCGTCGCCGACGTGACGGACAGAATTCATATTTTTGACTTCAACTTTAGTATTCATCTGAGTGGTGCCCCTGGGCCGCACGGATATGTTGGCATCTACGCGCATTGTACCGTTTTCCATACTGCAATCTGAGGATCCAACCGAACGGACCTGTGTGCGAAGCATCTTGAGAAATTCCATCGCTTCATAGGGAGAACGAAAGTCTGGTTCCGTTACGATTTCTACCAGTGGTGCGCCCGCGCGGTTGAAGTCCACCAGACTTATCCGCAGTCGTCCTTCCATTTCATGTACCAGCTTGGCGACGTCTTCCTCCATATGGATATGATGAATATGCAGTCTTTTAGATTTGCCGTTCTCATTCGTAATATCTATGCAGCCGCCTCTGGAAAGAGGAAGATGAGCCTGGGATAGCTGATAGCCTTTCGGCAGGTCCGGATAGTAATAGACCTTCTGGTCGAAGGCGCTTTTAGGCTGAAGTTCAGCGCCCAGTCCAAGGCATAAAAGGGCAGCTTTTTCGAGTGCCTCCTGGCTAAACAGGGGAATGGCTCCAGGAAACCACAAGCAGATGGGACAGGTATTGGCGTTGGGCTCATCTCCGGGATGGTTGGGGCAATCACAAAACATTTTGGTTGCGCAATTAAGTTCAACGTGAATTTCAAGTCCAATGACTGCTTCGAATTCCATGTTTAGTTGCCCCCTTTGCGCAAATTAAGTAGATATTCACCCATTGCCAGTATTCTTGTGTCACTGAGCCTGGGGCCTGCCAGTTGAATTCCTGAACCCGCATTATCCAGCGACAGGCATAACACGGGCTGGCCGGTGACATTGGCATAGAGCATTGAGTCAAACTGAGCGTATGTATCGGTCAGAGAGGTGGCGTTGTTGATTGATTCAGCCACAGCCGGAAAAATCAAAAAGTCCACCTGTGAGGTTAGGTGTTGCATGCCGGTAAGTAGCCGGGCGCGAATGCGACAGGCATCTTCATAGGCTTGGTATTGTTCAAACTGAAAAAAAGCTCCCTGGAATAGATAGCTTTTTATGAGCTGGCCAAACGCCACACTGCGTGAAAGCAGGTACATTTCGTTCCAGTTTTTAGCGCCCGGTACGCGCTGTCCATAGCGGACCGAATCATACCGTCCGGCGCAGGATGATGCTTCTACGGAGCCGACGATTTTATGAACCAGAGAAAAAAGGGAAAAGTCGGGCAGAGACATTTCCTGGATGGAAACACCGGCTTTTCTTAATTCGTTGATGATGGTAAAAAATCCCTTCTTTTGTTCGGTGGACAAAGCATTCTGTGCTTCTGAAATAAGTCCAACGGTTGTTATTTCCGGGTCAATTGTTCCAGATGAATAATCCAATATGCTTTCATCAGGTAATGAAAAGTCCTGTTCGTCCCTGCCGGCTAAGTTCTTCAGAATATCACGTATGTTCTTTATGCTGGCAGAAAGTATCCCGCAGCATTCCATCGAAGGAATCAATCCGATAAGGCCGAAACGGGATACCAGCCCGTAGCTGGGTTTAAATCCACAAACACCCGCATGTAAGGCGGCCAGCCGGCTCTCGCCCATCAGATCAAGGACCAGCTCAACATCGGCAGACTGCTTCTTCAGGATTTCTCCTGCTTTGCTGTTATCCAGTCCAAACCCGAATTCACTCATGTGGGTTGAACCGAAAAATGAGGCTCCTTCCTTGCGTAGCCGCTGAATGATGGTTGCGTCTTCAATCGCTATAAAATTCAGGAGGGCTTTTGACCCTGCCTCTGTCGGCCAGCCTGAGACCGAGATATTGGGTTGAAGCGCTACCCTGGTACCCTGTAAATCTCCGTCCTCTGAGACGGCGGAATCGGGATTTCGATAGAAATAGATAGAATCCATTGAGACATCTCCCTTTATTCCAGAATGCTGGCAACCTTAAAGAAATTCCCTTTAACCGAGGGAGCGTTTTTAAGCAACTGACCTGTTTCTGCTTGCGGCGAGCGTTTCTCTATGGTGCCCGGACGTGTGTGGTTTACGGCAGGTGCGACAGAGTAGATTGGTTCTTCGCTGCCAGCTTGTTTAGAAGCAAGCACAGCCAGAGCTTCCGCCTGATTCAGAATTGTGTCCAGCATCGCTCGCTCTTCGTCTCTTACCCCGATGCGTGATACCCATGAGATGCGGTCGATCCTGTTTCCCTTCTCCACTGTTCCCGCTAAAACATCTTTGCCGCCCAGATTTAACAATCCCAGTTCTGACAGTTGCTCGCGTTTTACAGAAGATGGCGCCCCGGACAGGGGACAGGCGGCACTGCGGTTTTTGGGGAAAGCGATGACTTCGCGAATAGAAGGAGTCTGCAGAATCATGGACACAGTGCGGTCCATACCCAGTGCCAGCCCCCCATGCGGAGGCGCGCCGAAATCAAAAGCCCGCAGGAAAAAGCCAAATTTTTCCTTTATTTCTTCTTCAGAAAGCCCCAGGGCGTCGAATATTTTACGCTGAAGACTGCGTTCATTGATACGTATACTCCCGCCTCCCAGTTCTTCGCCGTTTATTACAAGATCGTAGGCTCGGGAGTGCAGTGTCAGCAATTCTTCGATATTTTTCGGATCGAAATCGGTTCGGTCAGGTGCCGTAAAAGGGTGGTGTGTGGCGCTGACGCCTCCATCTTCGGTCGCTTCGAACAGCGGAAACTCCGTGATCCAGACAGGGTAAAAAATATCAGTGGGGATCAGTCCGAGACGGTTGGCCAGATGCAGCCTCAACTGTCCAAGTGCTGAAGTCACCACAGCATAAGATGGATCAGCGATCATTATTATGACATCACCGTCGGCGGCGTCCATTTTTATTCGCAAGGCTTCTTGCTCGTGACTGCTGAAAAACTGGACGATGTTGGACTCAAGTTTCCCGTTTTCGACCCGCATCCATGTCATACCTTTGGCACCGAACGAAGGCGCGATTTCCTTTGCGTACTCGTTTTGCAGTACATTCTTGCTGAGTTTGTCGGACTGACCCTGGATATTTATACCTTTTATGCAGCCGCCTCTCTGGAGAATCTGGCGGAAGATAGCATAATTGGTTTGAGAAAATACGTCTGTAATATCCACAAAACGCAGACCAAAGCGTAGATCGGGACGGTCGGAGCCGGTTGTTTCTATAGCTTCGGAATAGGTCATGCGAGGGAATGGTCGGGGAAGCGTGATGCCGCCGACGGCAAACATCTTTACGGTCAGCTCTTCAACAAGTTCATAGAGAAATTCTTCATCAATAAAAGAGGCTTCTATGTCGAGCTGGGTGAATTCCGGTTGCCTGTTGGGGCGTAAGTCTTCATCCCGGAAGCAGCGTGCCAGTTGAAAATACCGTTCCATACCGCCTATCATTAACAGCTGTTTGAAGATTTGTGGCGACTGAGGAAGAGCGTAAAAATTCTGAGGGTGTATGCGGCTGGGTACCAGGTAATCACGCGCGCCTTCCGGTGTACTCTTGATCAACATGGGAGTCTCGATTTCGAGAAAGCCCCTTGAATCAAGAAATTGACGGACACATTGATTAATGCGGTGCCGCGCAATCAGGCTGTCTCGCATCGAAGGACGGCGGATATCAAGGTAGCGGTACTGGAGCCGCAAGTCCTCATCCACGCTTTCCGTACCGGTGGATGCCGCACCTGCCACCATGGCTTTTTCAGAAATGGCGAAAGGGAGTGCGTCCGACTCAGAAAGAACGGTTAGCTCTTTGACCATAACCTCAATATTGCCCGTTTCGATGTTGGTGTTTTCCGTGCCCTCAAGCCGTTTTTTAACCTCGCCACTGACCTCAATGCAGTACTCAGAACGCAGCAAGGCAGCTTTCTGGCAGATTTCAATCGGAGCGGTTTCAGGGTTGAACACAATTTGTATGATCCCGCTGCGGTCGCGCAGATGAACAAAAAGCAATCCGCCGTGGTCGCGAAAAGCATCCACCCATCCGGCTAAAACAACCTGTCTGCCCATATCATTCGCAGTTAAACCCCCGCAAAAAACACGCCTGGATAATTGCATATAAAAAGTCCTTTCTATTCACTCAGGAATAGTCGTTTATGGGTAAAATATTCCCTGTTTGGGAAAGATTACATGAAATATTCAAATGTTAATATCTTGTCACAATAGTTATACCACAATTGAGGTTACAGCTTCCACCTGTTTTCAGTCTCACAACGCTGTCTTGGCTGTGTATCCATCTGAATGTTATCGTATCAGTTAACCTTGAAGGGCGGTCAGGATACATATATAATTGTCCCAATAGTTATACGGGAGAGGAAAAGTGAAAGATATTAAAATCAGGAACAAACGCATAGATGATGACCTTTTGTTGATAAAAAGAAAAGAATGGTTAAGCGTCTGGCCGACAGGCCGGGAAGTAGATTTTGAAGACTCTGTCGCTTATCAGAAAAGCCTGCCTGACAGCAGGGTCTGGTGGAAAGTAATGGCCAGGCTGCGGAAAGAAAGAAGAATGAGTGTTTTTCCCAGGGCAGGAACCGGACAACTGGAGGATATGATAGCTCTTTGTAGAACCCTGGCGGATTCGGGTGTTGTTTTGATTCCGGTGACAACGGACAGTTACACGCGTCAGGGGGATTTCAAAAAAGTCGAACAGGCTCTCGAGGAAGAAAGAAGAACAGGAAAAAAAATTCTCAACGGTTTCCCCATTATCAACTATGGAGTGAAGAAAACCAGGAAGCTTATAGAAAGCTGTGAAGCAGCTTTTAGTCCAAGGGGCGCCGGGGGCGAAATTGCTATTGCTGCCGGGATGACTTCAGCCGCCGGGGAGTCTTTCCTGGGGTTTGGCAGTTATACCAAAAAGCCTACCCTGGAGGATTCGCTGGCAGGCGGTCAGTATCGCTTCAGGTTGATAGGCTGGTATGCGGAAAGGGGTGTAATTCTGTCCGGAGATATTCATGGATGGCAGCCGAATTGTGTTTTTCCTTTGAGTGTGAATATTGCCACTCATATCATAGAGGCACTGTCCGCTGCCGAACAGGGACATAGGGCCTTGACGCCCTTACTATTTCTAATGGGAAATATAGCACAGGACCTGGCCTATATCAGGCTGGCTCCGAGATTGATCAGGGAATACCTGGATAAAGCCGGACACAAAGACACCATGATCACAGGCATAGACGTTGAACAAATTCCTCTTTTTCCTGCTCCGCAGGATATTGCCGGAGCCTTTGCCTATCTCAATTATGCGGCTATGGTGGCGGCTCTTTCCGGACGGGAAGCAGTCGGTATACGGACGATTGACGAGGCTGCCGGTGTGCCTACTACTGAAGCCCATCAAATGAGTTACCGGTCGGCCAAATGGATTTTTGATGTCGTACGTGAACAACAAATTGCATTTGATGTGAAAGATAGCGATGTAGAAGAAAGGATTGCTGAAATTGAAATCAGGGCTATAATCAACAGGCTTTTTGAACTTGGAGGTGGGGATATTCTGGTTGGAGCCGTCAAGGGAGTTGAAGCCGGAGTGCTGGATTCTCCCTGGACTTCAAATATCCATGCCAGAGATAGGGTTTTGGGTGTTAGAGACTGCCGTGGGGCCTGCCGGTATCTTGAATTCGGAAACCTGCCTGTTCCGGATGAGGTAAAGGAATTTCACCGTGAAAAGATCGCCGAAAGGGAACAGATTGAAGGCAGAAAGATTGACTACAACACCGCTGTTCATGATCTCTGGAGTTTCAGCCGGGGAAAACTCGTAGGACTGCCACCTTACGATAAATAACGTCTTCCGGGTCGAAAGAGAAACACATGGCCATCTCCAGTAGGCTTGATTGGGATGATCAATAGCACTTAAAAACCATCGGATTGAAATTTCAGGGTTTTTTTAACAGGTTACCGGTCTGAACTCAGTTAGAATAAGAGATTCAGACCGGCAATATTTTAGATATTTAATGCAGGTTTATTTACTAATCCAGGTCGTAGAAACCGCCATACGCCCCTACGAAGACTTTGCGAGGAGGTTTGCCGGGTTCAGATGGTGGAGGCGGGGGGGAAGGCCAGACCAGCGGAGGCAGGCTGGTGATATACTCAGGTGGCCTCACAATCTCCAGTCTTAAAGCCTTTTGCTTGCAGCCGACGACACAAACTCCGCATCCTCTGCATTTTTCTTTGTCTATAACGGCTTTAAGCCTCTTTGAGCCGGCCGGTTTTTTCATTTCAATGGCGTTGAACATGCATTTATCTACACAGTCCTGGCAGCCAATACAGGCGTCCTCATCTACCGCAGCCTCGAAACGGTTCGGTCCTACCAGGTCTGTCCTGTTTTGTTTGGTGTAAGAATACATCATCTCACAGGCATCCGGGCAGCAATAGCAGACTCCCCAGTGAATAAGTCCGATTTCCTCGTTCTGACGTACAATCTTCATAGTCTCTTCCAGGGATATTTCCTTAAGCAAGCGACCGGGCTTATCCAGATAGTATATTCCCCTGGAGTTGTCAAAACAGGCAAAACAGGTCATGATCGGATGCTCGCATTTTCCCCAGAGTACACGGCAGCCGCAGGGAGCAACAATCCTCCTTTTGGCATTCTGGATCTGCAATTTCCAGTTCTCCTGTGGCAGGATATCCTCGGGCTTGATATTGGGGCTCAGTTCGAGAGCGCCGATAGCGGGTGTTAACATGTTGCCTATTCTTCCGGCCTTTTTCCTCGCGATAGCCATATCTACCCAGATGTCCGACCACTCATTGTAAAAGAAGTCACTCCAAAGGTCCTTGACCTTCTGTGAAATAGCGTGGGGTCCTGTATGTACTCCTGTGTCTGACATGTCATGATGAAGGCCTAACAGAGTAGTATGAAAGGCAAATAGTGTCTTTCCCCGTGTAATCAGTCCTCTTTTCTCCAGATTATCAAGCGCTTTCGTGAGTTTATTCTCATCCATTTTCAGCTTGCCGGCAAGTTCCTCGCAGGAGGTGGGATAAAATAATCCAAGGCATATTTTAGCCTCTTCAGGCGTAAATATGGCTTCCAGCAAGGTAAGGAATCGTTTGGATACCGGAGCTCCCAGTTTCTCGGCCATGACAGTGTAAACATCATTTTCACCCATTTTGCAACTCCTTCAAAAAATAACACATATACGAATGATCTCTAGGAACCGGACAAATAATTATAGCTATTATACGACTGCGATGGTTCTGGTACAAGTTTATGAGTGAATTCGAGAATAACTCAAGCCGAATATTCAAACGACTATATGCTATAATGTGGCTGTATTTGATATTTCACGGAGAAAAATGTGATCAGGAGGCTTTTATGAAAATTACAGGCCTAGAATGTATTCCGGTTTCTGTTCCATTCACCAAACCGATAAAGATGGGTGGAGGCACTGCGTCCGTGGCCGATGCCGTTGTTCTAAAAATCCATAC
>CAYLVC010000148.1:0-7476 GCA_964387005.1 uncultured Dehalococcoidales bacterium
ACGCGGACGACCAGATCGCGGTAAGCCGCCGGGTCTTTTTGGGCGGCCCTCATGGTCTCCGCGCTGACAATATTGTACTGGACTTCCATGCCGCCGTTTTCAAAGTATGTCCTGGTCATATCACGCAGCGCTGCCCTGCCGTCCCCGGTCTTCACCGCAGATGGGTGGATCCTCAGGTTCAGGGCAATGCCATCCATGTAGTGAGTATGGTCAAAGCAGCAGGTCGAGTTGAATACGGCGGTAGGACCGTTGACGTCCCTCCCCTGCGCGGGCGAGGTAGCGTCAGCCAGAGGCTCGCCTGTCTTCCTGCCGTCAGGAGTTGCCCAGGTATGACTCCCCTGTGAAATGTGATCGGCCGCTCCGTAGAGACCCGCCTTATAGACCCGGGACCTGGTGCTGTAGCACTGACCGCAGAGCTCATAATAGACATCGCAGATCCACTTCATCTGCTCATCGGCGTAGGGATCGTCATTCCCGTAGTGAGGCGCCTTGTTCAGTACCTCCTGACGCAGGACCTCATAGCCCTCCCAGTTGGCCATTACAGCATCATAAAGTTCTCTGGCCGTGCAGAGTTTTTTGTCGAAGACCATATATTTGATGGTTGTAAGGGAATCGGCAATGGTAGCCAGACCGGTAGCGGTACCGCCAAAGGAGTTGTACTTTGCCCCTCCACAGACGCAGTCCTTCCCGTTCTCCATGCAGCCCTCCATGGAAATGGAGAGCCCTGCATGGGTGGCATGATAAGTGGTAAGATACTCGGTGTAGTTGTTCATCGTAACGAGCCATTTAAGAATATAGCCGCACATGGCTTTGACCGCCGCCTTGACCTCTTCAAAGGACTTCATGTCATACAGATAGCCGGTTTTGAGGCTGCATGCCCGTCCGTTGAAGGGGTTGACACCGTTGTTGATAGCCATGCTGAAAACAACGCCGTAATGGACGCTTGAATACGGAGCGTGTAGACCGTTGCCGGCTGGATAATCGTTTCCGGAACCGACTATCTCCTGGCAGCCGATTAGACTGTAGTCGCGGGCGTCCCTGAGCTCAAATCCAAGCTCTTTCACCAGGCTGGGAATGATAACCTCGTCATTCTGGAACAGCGGCAGACCGCCGACCAGCCTGGATGTCTCGATAGCGCAGTCCCACAGCTCCGTCGGGGTGTTCTTGTTGATGCGCAAAGAAATGGTCGGATCATGAAGCAGGAGCCTGCCGATTGTCTCAAGCACCATAAACGTGACGGGGTTGGTAGCATCCTCACCGGTATCACGGTTGACGCCGCCGATGGTAGTGTGCTGATAGGTATTGCCGATGCCGGTGGTCTGAGTGAGTTTTCCGGGGGCGCCGCTGTAGAAGCAGTTGGCCTTCAAAAAGAAGGCATCGACGATCTCCTGGGCTGTTTCCAGGGTAAGGCGTCCGGCTTTTAAATCGGCCTCAAGGAACGGCCAGGTGTATTGATCGAAACGGCCGAAAGCAGGAGCCGGATAACCGGCATCCACAGCCAGGAAAAGCTGGTACATGATGGTCCCCTGGCAGGCTTCCCAGAAGGTACGGGCGGGATTCTCCGAGATCCACATCAGCCCTTCGCCCATTTTCATAAGCTCAGCCTTGCGGACCGGGTCATGACACCCGGCAGCCTTGTCGAAGCAGGCCTGACCGTACCTTTTGACCATGATGCCGGCCGCTTCACAGGCGATGACGGCAGACTTGTAGAACATGTATTTATTCATGTCCTCGCCCATCAGGTTACCCCTGTGAGCGTCCATCCATTCCTGGGCCCGTTTGCGGATAGCTCCGTAGCCGACATTGATGATCTTTTCGAAGCCGGGAGTCAGGTGTCCGGTTGGGATCGTCATGAGCCCCATGCTGCCGTTGTAGCTGGATACTTCGAGATCACAGAGCTCCTGGTATCCATCAGGCTGCCAGGCGTCGGCAGTCGCTCCCACGGTTTTCCCTTTCCAGTATTCCCGGATATTGATGAGTGACTCCGCGTCCTCCCGGCTGACGGTCAGCTTGATCTCTTCGTCATCGGGATTGTGGTAAAGTCCGTCATCACGCAGCGTCCATATACCGTTTTCAACCACGGCCGGAATAAAGCCCGCTCCGAACCATTCGGGATTAACCCCGGAACCAAGAAAGTGCTGACCTTTATTGCCTACAATGAGCTCAAAGTCCTCAACCCGAACGGTCATCCGTGAGCAGACATCATAGGTGGCCAAAGGTCTTTTGATGATCGGTACCACGTTTTCATTGTGCTTGTAAGATTCGGTGGTGATAAGAGCTCTCTCAGCATCGCTGCGGATTACCCTGTTGCGGATGAGATTCCTCATGAATTTTATGCGGCCGGTTGCCGGTCTGAATTCATACATTAGCTATCTCTTCCTGTAAACGTATCATTACTTCCCCTTATTTGTACCGGGCATACCCAGTACCACTGAGAAAACACCCCAACCTGAATTCCGTCTCTTCCCGTACACTAAAGATTATCTTATATTATACCAGATTGCGGGGAAGTTCGAGTCCGGTACCGCCCACCACTGCTTGCAAAACTTCAAAAAATCCTTACTATAACATATCAAAAATCTGAAATTCTCTTACTCCATAGACTGAATGAAAAACCTCCGGTAATTTGTTATCCTTAAATTTGCACTTCATTTTCAGGCTTTATTGTTAACTCAATTTGCTGTTGGTTTCACATTTATTGATAGTAGAAAAACTAAGAATTATAATTTCAACTAATGGATTACTCGTTGATCACAACCAAGGTTGTTGTACCTCATCTCCGCGATGGACTGGTAGCTCGCAAGGAACTTGTTGAGCGCCTTAAGGCTGGATTAACGCGTCCTTTAACACTCGTCAGCGCACCTGCAGGCTATGGAAAAACTACCTTACTAGTAGAATTGGCCACACAAATACCGGTAGCCTGGCTATCGCTGGATGAAGAGGATAACGACCCTGTCCGATTCTGGGGACATTTCACCGCAGCACTGCAAACGAGAGTGTCTTACCTAAGCGGGGACCTGCAACGGATACTGATGTCATCCGGGTTGCCTTCGACTCGCGCTCTCCTGATCCAACTAATCGATGAGATATCGCGCGGGGAACCACCTGTCCAGCCATACGTTATTGTTCTGGATGACTATCATCTCATTGAAGAGAAGAACATCCATAAAGACCTGGCTTTTTTCCTTGAACACCTGCCGCATCAGGTCCGCTTGATCATTTCCACACGGGTTGATCCACCCTTGCCGCTGGCTAAAATGCGGGCCCAGGGTCAATTGAAAGAAATTCGTGCTCAAGATTTGCGTTTCAATCTTGAGGAAATTGATGATATTTTGAATACTATCGCCGGTCTGGGACTATCCGATCAGGATATCAAAGCCTTAGAAGCCCGTACCGAAGGGTGGGTAGCTGGTCTGCAGATGGCGGCGATATCAATGCAGAAATGCAGGGATGTTTCGGCCTTTATCCGGGATTTCACTGGCACACACCGATACGTGCTAGATTATCTTATGGAAGAGGTATTGAATCAGCAAACGGAATCGGTCCGATCGTTCCTGATAGAGACATCCCTGCTGGGCCACCTGAGCGGCCCTTTGTGCGATGCTGTCACCGGGCGACAGGACGGGCAGGAAATGCTGGAACAGCTTGAGGCCGCGAATCTGTTTCTGGTACCGCTCGATAATGAGCGCAGGTGGTTCCGCTACCATCATCTCTTTGCCTCTCTATTGCTCAATCGCTTGCAGCACCCAAATCTAGACCACGTTAACGAGCTTAACAAACGGGCCGCTAAATGGTTACGGCAAAATGGATATCAGGAAGAGGCTATTTCGTACGCTCTGGCTTCCGCAGATTTCGAGCTAACAGCACAATTACTCGAATCTGTTATTGAAAAGTATCTTCTTAACTCTGAAGTCTATACTTTACTGAATAGATTCGCTAGGCTGCCGCAAAAAACTATCCTTAAACATCCCAGGCTCGCTATTTCCTATGCGAGTGCCTATTCCTATATGGGGAAAATAGAAGCTGCCGAGACCTGGTTGAAAAAAGTTGAAGGCATCACGTTATCCACGAGTGAGGAAACAAGAGCATCTATAGTAAGAGCACATATCGCTATTACTCAACGAGATGACGGAAGAGCTGAAGAGAATTTAAAAAAGGTGGTGGAGAAAAAAATTGATGTTAACGAGATGAGTCAGCTAGAGTTGACTTCGATTGTTTTCGACGCCATATATGCCGGTTATCTTTTAAGTTATTTATACAAAGCTCACGGGCACCTCCATCTGGCAATTAGAACCAGCCAATATGTTTTAAGCACTCTCGGTAATATTCAACTCGCAGTTCCCTTTGGAGCATTGCTGGCTTTTCCTCATATGGCATTGGCCGTATTCTTATATGAACAGAATGACCTTGAAAATGCCTTTCACCATATCAAAACCGGTTTGGCTATTATCGATCAAAACCAGGAAAAGACTTTTCAGGTAACCGGATTGGCTATTCTGGACCTGATTCGCCAGGCGATTACCAAAAGTCCGGCCGCAAAAGATTACCACGATCTCGAGTCAATAATCAGAGAGGATGAACGTGAGAATATGGCTAAAAGTGTATATTATCCTACCATCCTCTTACCCTTCCTGGTAAGAACGCATTTTGCCCGTGGCAATTTCAATGCCGTATCTCAATGTATGCAAAATTTTGAACGCATAGCCGATCTCGACCAGTGGCGTGTCGGTGGCGCCACATGGCCTACCGAAAACATCGATATTGCACTGGCGTATGCTCAACTGGCTGAAGGAAAATTCAAAGAGGCCGCAGAATTACTGGAGAAATTGCAGGATAAATCCGAAATAGCCGGAAGATATGGAAACCTGATTGAATTTCTACTTTTACGGGCATTAGCACTACAGGCGGAAGGTGATACTGGTCAGGCTGTCAATCTGGTGGCTAAGGCAGTGACAATAGCCGAACCGGAGGGTTATATCCGTATCTTCGTGGACCTGGGAGCTTCGCTGGCCGCATTACTCAAGGAAGTCGCCTCAAGGAATGTGTCTCAGCCTTATGTTCACCGGTTGCTGGCCGAATTTGAAAATGTGAAACCGAATCGTCCGGTGCTCGCCAATCGCCTGGTTGAGCCTCTTACTTCCCGCGAGCTTGAGATTTTGAAATTACTGGCTGGAGGTTTGTCTAACCAGGAAATTGCACAAAAACTGGTAGTCTCAACAGGCACGGTCAAAACACATACTCACCATATTTATGCTAAATTAGATGTCCGCACCCGCATGCAGGCGATCAAGAGAGCGACCAGTCTGAACCTCGTATAAACCTCACTTCTTTCTCCCGCAACCGGCCCCCAAAATAAACCCGGAAATATAACCAAAGATAGACGACAATACAACCCCCTGATTAATACACTGGTTTTAGATGATCTTCCTTATTTCTGGAATCGGTGGAATTGCAATGAAAAATCAACAGCAGGGCAAGTACTATCAAATCGTTGTTCAAGGTCATCTCGAAGCACGCTGGAGCCAGTGGTTCAACGGCATGGAAATCCGCAATCTGCCGGACGGAGAATCCATCCTGTCCGGAACAGTGGTCGACCAGGCAGCGCTGCACGGTCTATTGATCAAAATACGTGACCTGGGACTGCCGCTGGCGTCAGTCCGCTGCCTTGATCAAGCTGAGAAATAAAAATTTAACCGGAAGTAACTTAAGGAGGTGATACCGAAGCAGAGAAATTGTCTATATATAACATAGTCCTTTAGCCACGCGAAATAGATTGAAAACATAGGAGGTTAAATCAATGTCAGTCGAAAACAACAAAGCCGCAACACGTAGAATAGCCGAGGAAATCTTCAATAGGAGGATCATGTCGTCATTCAATGAGCTTATGGATGCTAATATCGTAATACATATGACCTCGGGAGATTTCAAGGGATACGAGGGATTTAGTCAAATGCTTGCTCCTTATTATGCCGCTTTTCCCGACCTGCAGCAAACCATCGACATGGAAATTGCCGAAGGTGACAAAGTGATGATATGGCAAACTATGAGCGGGACCCACAAAGGCAGTTTAATGGGTATTCCCCCGACAGGAAAGAAATTTTCTATTAAGGAAGTGATTGTAGAGCGTTTTGTGGATGGGAAAGCGGTGGAAACCTGGGGAATTGCTGACCTGTTGGGTATGATGCAGCAACTGGGATTGGTTCCGCCCATGGGGCCGAAATAGGTTACTTTTACTGTTAATAGTCCCAGGAATGATAAGTTTATCTCTGGAACAGTTTAGTTCATATAGGGGGGCTGGTAAACACTCCCCCCTTTTCTCACCAATCCAATTGTCTGGTATTGGTCTTGTTCTTTTTGTATTTAACACGTTTAGAAATAACTAATAGTGCTACCGATTCTTCCCGTTTAAGTACAATAAATCTTAAAAATCACCCCTAAATACTACCCTTTTTGATGTTTACAAATCATATTATATTGACTACTCTAATAGACAAGTAGACTTTGGCGGAAAAATCATCAAGGCAGGAGGAGATACTTAAGACGTAATATAGTTGCAGAAAAATCGGATTCGAAGGAGGAACAAAATGACTACTGAACTAAAGGGTGGGTTGAACAGCGATATGGTTTACGCAATCTATGGTTCTATTTCAGAGTTTGGTCCGGAGAATGCACCGCCACAGCTAACATCGAAGACTATTAAGCCCAAGTATGAGGGCAAGGCCATATACGAGCTTTTTAAAGGCGCCGGGATCCGCATCTACCCAATAACCGCAGATCTGGGTAAACTGTGTGGTGACAAAACCTACAAATCTCTATCAACGTTGCCGGAACCCGTCGACGCAGTTATTACCTGTCTCAAAAAGAATCAAGCGGTGAAAGTCGTCGAGGAAGTCGCCTGTGCAGGAGTACGGCATATTTTCTTTCAACCAAATACAGCGTCGCGCGAGGCGCTGGACCTGTGTAAGACGAAAAGCATCGAGTATGCCAAGGGTTGCATGGTTGCTCATTGGTCAGTTAATGGCCTGATCCGCTTTATAAGTCCGTGCTTCTATATGGGATTGGGTGCAAACAAGTTGATTGTTAAGTGATTGGAGACAAAGAAGGGTATGGAATTGGTGCGCTCTTTTCCATGCCCTATATAAGATAAATACTTTCTCTGTGGTATCTTCCCCACAAGTGTAGTCGAGGAGACTCGAACTGTTTCCACCATCTGACTTTTAACAGGCAAAGGCTGTATTTGGTCAACCATTCTGTGACTGGTTGGCGATTTTATAAATGATATAAATTTCTATTTTCTTAGCGCCGCCAACTAAAATGAATTATCAGAAAATATTAAGGTATTTTCGGTTGTCAGTTGCCAATTTGAAGCTAAACTCGAAGGTTTTGGTTCTGTGTATTCAGACTGCTGAAAAAGAGGTAGCTTAGCAGAGTTCTTCTGTTCCACCACCAGTAGATTTTATAAAAGGGCAAATTATT
>CAYLVC010000149.1:0-7438 GCA_964387005.1 uncultured Dehalococcoidales bacterium
TCTATCTTCTCCCAGTTTTTGTTCAGGACAAAGGAAATGTCCTTAACAATATCCTCCAGGATGATAATATACCTCAATATCTCCAATTTTTACCTCTTGCGATCAGCACATAGAAAATTGGAATGGAATATTATAACGAGAATATATATCCAGCGGTCAGGTATCAGGAGATCATGAACTTCAGGATTTTCAACTAATTACATTATAATATTATTGCAGATAGAATTCAGCAATTAGATATTAAAACATTAATTTGTAACAATCAATCACATTAAAGTACCGCTTACTATAGCTTTATTCGGGAATGATATGATTATTACAGTGATGGAGGGCAAACGGGAATCGACCCATTTGCGGGCGGAGGACTCGACAGCAGGAAGATAATAACGTATCCAGTTACCTGGTTATTGTTTTCTTTCCTCTCGATACTATCAAGGCTATCACCAGGACCACAGCCAGAACCGCAACCACAATGACGATAACCAACCAGGCGGGTGTCTGTTTAGCCGGTTGATTTTGAGACACGGGTGATGGAGACACAGTGACCTGTGATGGTTTATCTTCAGCAGCAGGAGGACTTACCGGGGCGGAGGGAACAGCACCGGCAATGGGAGACGCTGCCTCAGGGGTAGGTAAGGATGCATTTAGGGTGGGCGATAATACAGGGGTAGCAGAAGACACAGGTGAAACGGAAGGAACAATTTCAGGCGCTTTACCCATCAGAGCGTAATGGCTGAAGTGAGATATTTTCACACTAATTGTCCTGGCTGTTGTATCAACCGTTCCTCCCAGACTTTGCCACAGGGCGCCATCGTAGCAGGCGATATAGAGATCATTATAAGTTAAGCATGAAGAACTCGCAGATAGATCATAGTTGAAAGTAAGGGTCAAAGCCGGGTCGAATTTGGCGCCATCGGGACCGAAGGTATAAGCCATGATTAAAGCATTACCGTCTGAAGGCGCCGGAGGCGAATCCGGAATAGCGGCCGTTAAGATCGATAAGGGCGAGCTATTGGAAGTCAACAACCTGGTGCCTTTAGCTATATCCAGCGTGACCCTGCCGTCCTCCGTCTTGAGATGAGCTGCATTCCGGATAACGCCCCTGCTATCAGTCTGCAAGGCAGAATTGGAGGACAGACCGTTCAGGGTAGTCCGGTTGTACACGGGACTTCCACCGCCTCCGCCTCCGACTGACGGATAGTATACTGTCTGAGTGAGATTCCAGGAACTGGAAGCAAAATTGGAATCGCCTTGATAAACTGCCTCAATAATGTGTGTTCCCGCTGACAGTGCGGTTGTATTCCAGGTGACCTGGCCTGACTGGCTGAGGTCCAAGGTGCCCTTTTCTACGGCTCCATCCTTGAAGGTTACCGAACCAGTAGGGACCCCGGCTGCCGGGGGTACAGCACTGACGGTGGCTGTAAAGGTTACAGACTGGCCCAAGGCCGCGGGGTTCGCTGAGGAGGTAAGCGTGGTGCTGGTATTTAAAGGTGCAGGATTTGAGCCTGAGGTATCCAGTATGAAATCTATATCCATGGTTGCATTTGCCGGAGTGACCGTGATACTGGCAGCTTCCTCAAGGGTTGATGCCCCATCATAGTATAGTTCGTTATGGTCTTCAGCTTTTAATTTGACATAGTAATCACCAGGTGGGAGATCACTGACCATATAGCTGCCATAGTTTGGTGACTTTGGTGCATTGAGGATAGAGGGAGGCCGTGTCCCGGTGTTGAGAGGAATCGCATTTACGAAAAAGTCACCTAAATAGAGGGATTTGCCATCTGAGCCGTAGACCTGCCCGGAAATCGAGCCGCCTTTATCCAGAACGAAGTTAATGCCACCAGCAGTATCCGGAGCAGTAACTTCTACCGGGGTGGCCTCTTCGGCATAATAGCTGCCGCCATAGTATTCGGCAATGTATCCGCTGGCGCCGGCGGAAACCAGGTAGCTGCCCGTAGCCAGGCCGCTGAGGGTATAGTTGCCTTCCGCATCAGTCCTTTCATATCCCCTGGTAAAACTAACCATGGCATTGGAAAGAGGGGTCACGCCATCAGATTGATAGACGCGCCCTGAAATCCGCCCGCCGGGTTCCAGGCTGAAATCAATATGCGGCGTATCAGCAGCCAGATTGACCATAACCGGATCAGCCTCATTCCAGTCACTCGCTCCGTTGTAGTGTTCGACAATAAAGTCCGGAGCATTAGCCGTCACCCGGTACTCACCCGGAGCAAGACCGGTGATGGTGTAGCTGCCATCCGAAAGGACCCTGGCCGGAGAACTGGCCTGATTAAAATCGGACAATTCCGTCATGGTACTTTCTACTATGACATAGGCAGTGGAAAGAGGCGTAATCCCGTCAGATTGATAGACATGCCCGGAAATAGAGCCGCCCTTGTCCAGGGTGAAGTCAATATCCCCTGTGTTCATCAAATCCGTGACTGTAACCGGAATGGCTCCAGCGGAATTTGATGTTTCAGGGTAATATTCCGGGATGTAGTCCGAAGTATAAGCCCTGACTTTGTAGTCACCCGGGAACAGCGCCTCAATAGTATAACTGCCGTCTGTGGCGGTGGTAGTCTGGCCGCTGTACCCCTGGTCTGCAAGATAGGCATGAACATTTGCGCCGGCAAGGGGTGTAGACCCATCGGACTGATAGACGTGCCCTGAAATTGAACCTCCCGGGTCCAGGGTAAAATCTATACCTGATGTTTCCATAGCAAGTGAAACGGCAACCGGAGCAGCGGCTTCGCTGTGCGAATTCTTATAGTAGTTCCGGACGAAGCCCGGGGTCGATATGTATACCTGGTACAGGCCTGGTTTTAAGGAAGAGAAAAGGTAACTGCCATCTGCCAGACTGGGGATAGAGTAACTGGTACTTTCGCCCAGTATCCCGGCATTGACCCGTACACCGGAAACCCCGGTCGCCCCGTCGGCCTGATAAATATGCCCGGATATAGAGCCGCCTTTATCCAGGATGAAGTTTATGTCAGGCGTGTCATTGTCCATTGAAACGGATACCGGCAGGGTGACATTCTGGTCCCGGTTTCCCCGGTAATATCCCTCCAGGTAGCCCGAAGCTTCAGCCCTGACGACATAATTTCCCGGTAATACGGCTTTAATCTGATAACTGCCGTCTGAAGCGGAATAGACATATTCGGTGAAGTCGTAGTCTTCTCCGTTGAAAACTCCGTAAACCCTGACTTTCGCGATCGGGGTAGTCCCATCAGCCCGGTAGACATGTCCTGAGATGGAACCTCCCGTCTCCAGGGTGAAATCAATATCAGGGGTAGTATCCGGCGAGGCAACCTCGACCAGTGTTGCTGCCTTGCTGAAATAACTGTTAATATAGTACTCCGTGAGAAAATCCTGGGCGTTAACTTCAAGTAGGTAATTCCCCGAAGGCAGTGTACTGAGAAAATAACTCCCGTCGGAAGCTGAACGGGTAGAACGGGAATAGCTGTAATTCCCCTGAAGTGCAGCGGATATGTAAGCGTTGTTAACGGGAGTGATTCCATCGGTCTGATAGATATGCCCGGAAATACTTCCCCCGGTATCCAGCGTGAAATCGATACCTGCGGTGTCTGCCAGGTCGATAACGTTGACCGGAGTGGCTTCACCGGCACCAGGTTTTCCATCGTAATACTCACGGACGTAGCCTTCGGCAGACACACTTAATACATAATTCCCCGGATACAAGGCCCTGATAGTATAGCTGCCATCCGGGGCTGTTATTGCCTGACCGGAATCAAGTCCCTTGATCTTGTCCGCCGGAGACGCAACTATTGTTGCCCCGGGAACCGGGGTCGCGCCGTCGACCTGATAAACATGCCCTGAAATTGAACCGCCCTCATCCAGTACAAAATCAATGTCCGTTACAGTATCAGGTGAAGCAACCGCAACCAGGGTAGCCGCATTGCTGAAATAGCTGTTTTGATAATACTCCCTTACAAAACTCGTGGCAGTAACCTGCAAAACATAATTTCCGGAAGACAAAGTCTCGATAATATAGCTGCCATCGGCCGCTGAATTGGTGGAACGGGAATAGCCGTCACCTCCTTGCAGCGAGGCAGATACGTAAGCATAGGCAACGGGAGTGCTGCCATCAGGCTGATAAATATGTCCGGAGATAGACCCCCCGGTATCCAGGGTGAAATTGATATCCGGGGTATTCACCTGGTCTTTGACATTGACCGGGGAAGCCTGTCCGGAATTGCGTGTTCCATCGTAATATTCACGGATGTACCCGTCAGCAGTAACTCTTACATTATAGTTCCCCGGATAAAGCATACTGATAGTATAGCTCCCGTTCGAGTCGGTAACGGCCTGACCATCCCCGGTCCCCTGGTCTGTTTGATAAGCATGTACAGAAGCACCAGGGACCGGCGTAGCACCATCGGCCTGATAAACATTCCCTGAAATAGAACCGCCGGTAATGAGCTTGAAATCGACATCGCCGGTATCCAGAGGATCTGTAACTTCTACGATATAATCGCCATAGAAAGAAATGTACCCGTCTTTCTCAACCTGGACCTGGTAATTATCAGAAGGAAGTCCGGGAATATAATAGCTTCCATCAGTATTTGTAGTCGTGTCCCCGCCGAAACCCACAGTGGTTGAAGAAGCGGATACAAACGCCTCAGCAACCGGGGTTTTCCCGTCCGCCAGATAGACATGTCCGGAGATGGAGCCTCCTTTGCTCAGCCTGAAGTTGATATTCGGGGTATCGGCAGGGCTGACAACGGCAACCGGTGTAGCTGAAGCTAAACTAGCAACATTATCAAAGTACTGATCAATATAGCCGTCTGCCTGAGCGTAAACACGGTAATTCCCGGCAGGCAAAACGGAAATTGTATAGCTGCCGTCAGAGGAAGCATGTGCCCCGTTACTGTATCCCCCCTGGGTTGAAGACGCATGAATCCAGGCTTCGGATATGGGGGTAATGCCGTCGGACTGAAAGACATAACCTGAGATAGATCCACCTGTGTCCAGTGCAAAGTCAATACCCGGGGTATCATCGAGCCTGGTCACGCTGACCAACGTAGCCTTGTGCTGAAAATAAGTGTTTTTATAATACTCACTGACATAGCCATCCGCGGCAACCTGAACAAGATAGTTACCAGAGGATAGTCCGGTAACTTTATAGCTGCCGTCGGAAGATGAACGGGCTATTCTGCCCGAAGTCCAATCGGATAAATCCGCAAAGATTGTTGCTCCGGAGATCGGGGTAACGCCGTCAGATTTAAAGATATGACCTGAGATAGACCCTCCCTTCTCCATACTGAAATCGATACCGGGTGTATCGTTGGGCATTACGACATTGACAGGGGTTGCGTTTTCGTAAACGTAAGCTCCATCGTAGTATTGCAGCATGTAGTCCTGTGAACTCGCTCTAACCCGGTAACTGCCGGAGGGTAATTCCGGGATAACATAGCTGCCGTCTTCGCCGCTGGTTGAATAGGATGTAATATCATGATCAGCGAAGGACAGCGTTGCGGAGACCTGAGCGTCCGGGACCGGAGTAACCCCATCTTCCTGATAAACATGGCCTGAGATAGACCCCCCCATATCCAGAGTAAAATCAATGCCGCCGGTATTGTCCGGGGCGGAAACAGCCACCAGGACCGCATCCGGTGAATAATAAGTACCGCCATAATATTCAAGTACATAGCCCTCTCCCTGGGCGCCTACCCGATAGTCCCCGGAGGGCAAAGAAGAAAGGGTATAGCTGCCGTCTTCCCCGCTGTATGAGCTGGATGCAAAGTAATGCGAGCCGGATAAATTCGCCTGTACATGGACATTAGCAAGGGGCGTAATCCCGTCTGACTGATAAATATGGCCTGAGATAGACGCCCCAATATCCAGAGTAAAATCAATGCCGGAAGTAATATTCGGGGCGGAAACGGCAACAAGGTTCGCGTCCGAGGAGTAGTAAGCATCGCTATAGTATTCACGGATAAAACCATCTACCTGGGCGCTGACCTGGTAATTCCCGGAGGGCAAAGAAGAAAGGGTATAGCTGCCGTCTTCTCCGCTGTATGAACTTTTTCCAAAATATTCTGAACCGGAAATATACGCATTAATATAAACGTCAGACAATGGAGTGACGCCGTCTGATTGACAAATACGGCCTGAAATAGAACCTCCCGTATCCAGCGTGAAGTCTATATCAGGGGTATCGTAAGGCTGAATCACTTCAACCAGTGTGGCTTCAGAGTATTTGGAGGTATTGTCATAGTACTCTTCCAGGTATCCATCAGCTTGAACAGCGACCCTGTATTTTCCTGAGGACAATACGGAGATCTTGTAACTGCCGTCCGAAGAAGAACCGGCTTTCCCCGCATATTCACCATTACTGGAATAGGCACGAATGTAGGCCCCCGGTACAGGGGTTAAGCCGTCTACCTGGAAGACATGACCGGAGATGGAGCCGCCTGTTTCCAGGTTGAAGTCGATATCCGTGGCATTGCCGCATTCCGTGATGCTGATAGCAGCGGCGTCCGCAGCTGTTCCCGCATGATCGAAATACTGGGTCAGATAGCCGTTCGAGCTGACCCGAAGAAGATAGTCCCGGGGCGGTAAGCCGGAAATGAGGTAGCTGCCATCGGAACAGGAACTGGCGCTTCCCCCGGTGGAACCGTCGGGCAAAACAGCTGAAATACTTGCCCCTGATACCGGGGTTATACCATCCGCCTGGTAGATATTGCCGGAGATAGAGCCGCCTGTCCGGAGGCTGAAGTCGATGCCAGGAGTATCGCCGGCCTGTGTGACGTTGACAGGCGCTGCCTCAGTTTCATTCCCGGTATGATCGAAATACTGGGTAAGAAAGCCGCCGGAGCGAGCATAAACGAAGTAGCTTCCTGCGGCTAAAACAGAAATAGAATAGCTGCCGTCCGTGGAGGAACCGGTTTCTCCATGCCATTGTCCATCAGTTGAATAAGCATATACTTTAACTCCGGAAACAGGGGTGGCGCCATCCACCTGATAAACATGGCCTGAAATTGAACCGCCGGTATTCAGGCTGAAGTCGATATCGGTGGTGTCTTCCGGCCGGGTGACAATAACCGGGGCAGCCTGATAATAATTGTCTGTCTGATTGTAATACCGGGTAACGTAACCGCTGAAACGGGCATACACCGTATAATTTCCGGAGGGCAACTCCGGAATAGTATAACTGCCGTCAGAGTTAGAATATGCGCTTACCCCGATGCCATTGCTTCGATAGGCATAAACATAAGCTCCATATAACGGGGTTATACCATTCTCACGGTAAACATGACCGGAAATAGAGCCGCCTTCATCCAGGCTGAAGTCGATCCCCGGGGTGTTGCCGGGTATGATAACATTGACGGAGTCAGCCGTAGCCTCGTTTTCCGCGTGGTCGAAATATTGGGTGAGGTAACCGCTGGAGCTGGCGTAAACTGTGTAATCCCCCGGGGAT
>CAYLVC010000150.1:0-4183 GCA_964387005.1 uncultured Dehalococcoidales bacterium
ATGAGTGGCGTGTCTGTGTACCTGCAGGACGTAGTGACAGGCGTTGTCCTGCTTGCTGCCATCGTCTTAGATGTCAGGCGGCGCAAATACCTCAATATGGAAAGGATTTGAAGAGATGAAAACGAAGTTACTTATCACCCTTGTTGTGGCGCTCATGCTTGTTGTAACTGCCTGCGCGCCGAAAGCCACCCCCGCCCCACCTGCTACTGCAGAACCAGTGGTCACAGAAGAACCGGTGGCTGCCGAGCCGACCTTGCGTGACCTGCAGGGCGGGAAGCCATTTATTTACACAGGCAACCTGTTTGCCCACCCGGTAATCAAGATGATGATGCTGGGGTGGTACGATGCCTGCCGCGATTATGATGTGGAGTGCAAATTCATTGTCGCGCCCGGCGCTGACGAAGCCAGCCTTATAGATTCAATTAATCAGGCTGTGGCTTATGGCTCGTCAGGAATCCTTGCGTCATCCTACGAGCAGTACAGGGAAACGGTACTCAACGTGTACCGCGCCGGGATTCCTGTAATCGGGCAGCATGGTGACCTGAGCGAGATACCCGATGCCGACAAGAATCAAGAAACCACCGGGTTGATTGGCTGGGTTGGTCCGCAAGCCAAGATGTATGGTGCGCAGGTGGCTGATGCCCTCTTTGCGAAAGACGGGTGCGTTAGCCCGGTCATCGTTACGCAGTCCTCAATCAACACGACCGAAGACCGAGCCAATCTTGGATTCCACGATAAGTGGCTGGAACTCTGTCCTGAGTCAAAAATCCTTGAAACTCAACTCGAAGGACTTGAACCGGTCGAAGCCATTGCTAAGGTATCGGCTGTGCTGCTCGCCAACCCAGACCTGAAGGCTGCATTCGGTACGACCGGCGGGTCTATCAACGCATGGGGCAAGGCGATGCAGCAGGCTGGATTCGAGATGGGGCAAGTGACCATGTTTGGAATGGACGCGACCAGCGAGAACATCGACATGGTGCGGTCTGGCTGGGTGTACGCAATTGTGAACCAGCCCATCTACGAGGAAAACTACCGCGCGGTTGAACTCTTAATCGCCCACCTCAAAGGCGAGCCGGTCGAGTTTGATAATCCACTTCCGTCAAGCATCGTCACCGTGGACGGATTGGACTCCCTCGAAGAACTGGCGAAGCGGTCACTTACAGACCTGCCAAGCGAGTAATTGTAACCAGTGACCTGCCCGGATTGTACCGGGCAGGTCAACCCAGACAGGAGATGAATAAATGGAAGAAATAACTGACGAGAAACTGGTAGAAAGAATTGCCACCGCCATCAACGAATTGAACATCGATTTATCCACGCTGGCAGACCGCAACATCAATGCCGAAATCGTACTGTCGACTGTTGAGCCTGTGCCGGGCATCCGCAAGCTGTCATTCGTGCTGAATGGTGCGTGGAAGCAATTGCACCGCAAGCTGATTTACCGGGTGTAGCCATGCTGCGTTTGGACGTGGGTTCTGGTGATACACCCAAAGAAGGATTTATTGGGGTGGACTTGTACGCCGAAGCACCCGGTGTGGTCAAAGCGCCCATGCATCAACTCCCTTACGAGGAAGAGACGGTGGACGAGATATTCTGCTCGCACGCGCTGGAACACATCGGCAAGTATGAGGTCGTACCAACACTTGCTGAATTCTGGCGCGTGCTGAAGTGGGACGGTCGGCTGACCATCGAAGTGCCTGACCTCGAATGGGTGTGCCGCAACTGGCTGAAGTACAAATCCAACGACTGGCACATGGACGCAGTATTCGGCGACCAGTCCACGCCGGGGCAATACCATAAGACCGGGTTCACGAAGCCCATCATGTACCAATACCTTGCAGCCGCAGGGTTCGTCCACCGCGCAGTGGACTGTGCGACCGTGTGGTCGCACGAGCAGGATTGTCTGGTGTTTACGCTTACTAAATAAGGAGACCGCAATGCCATTCTTACAGGACGATGAATTCTTCCTCTTGATGGACTTGGCAACCGTAGGTTCGTACGACCCGCTTACGGTTGGCAACATGAGCGACATGCGCCGCTACAACCACATCCCACTCGATGGGCTGAAGCAACTGCACGATTGTGGAGTACGCACGACCATGCCATTCCAGTTTATCTGGAAAGAGACCGAAATCAGACCGGGCATCTTTGACTGGTCGTACCTCGACAACTATGTGAACACTGCAGCCAAAGCCGGCATGAAAACGATTCTCTTCACGACTACTGCGGGCTACCCGGATTGGTTTCCAGATGACTGGTTTGTCAGGACATCATCGCCGGGCGGGTACAAAGTGCAGCGGGGCGCGCTGTCACCGTGGAATCAGGAAGCGATGCAGGCAAACAACGCCATGAACAAACTCCTCATGGCACGCTACTCGTGCAGCCACTGTCTGGTGGTAAGTGCACAACTGACGGTGGGCGAAACTGTGTTACTCAACGAGCCGGCATTCTACGACCCGGCTGCCATTCGTTCATATCAGGAGTTCGCCGACACAGACGAACTGCCCAACCCGGCTGACAACATGACCAATACATGGCTGCTGGATTCGTACCTAAAGATGCTGGTGTACCAGCAGAGCCTGCTCGCGCAGAACGAATTCAAGGAAATCTTCGTTATGCTGCACCCGGCGATTGCGGACATGGGCTTCTATGGCAACGGATGCAACTGGATAGCCGATATTCTTACCGAGCTTACCCGGTGCATCGATGGTGTGAAAATCAACCACATTTATTACACGTGGATTCAGTGGTCTGGGTATTGGCAGAAGATGAACTACTGGCGGCAGTTATTCAATGAGAATGTATTTGGCGGGGCTGAGTACGCCGAGGGGCTTCCCGTCACCACGCCAGCCGCCATCCAGAATGGTCTGCGCGGTCAAATTATCGCCCCTTGCTATCCAGAAATCCATGACCACCTTGAACCGTGGATGCTGGAGAATATTCGCAATGCACAGAATGCATGGATAAGTGCACGCGGGGTGTAATAATAAGTGATTTTTGCGTAGAATTTGCTATAATATGGTAGCGATGGTGTACGTCAGGAGACTAAACAGATGCCCGCTGCTACTTCGTCCACATTCGAGTTACAGCTTCTTGCAGAGAAAGAGCGCCGCAACCGCCTGCAGAGTGCGTCTTATATTCCAGTAAGTTCGCCATTATCTATCTACGCTGACGACCCGGTGGCGTTTGTCAACGATTGTTTTTCATGGAAGCCCGGTGAGGGCGCAACCGAATACCAGCAGGACATTCTGAGCCGGCTCAGTACCAACCGGCGGGTTAGCGTACGAGGACCTCACGGTCTGGGCAAGACCGCGCTGGTGGCATGGGCTGTGCATTGGTTCGCGCTGACCAACGATGGGGTGACCGATTGGAAGATTCCTGTTACCGCCAGCGCATGGCGACAGCTTACCAAGTTTGCCATGCCGGAAGTCCACAAGTGGGCGCGCCGCTTGCGCTGGGACAAGCTGGGCAGGCAGCCATACAACGAGCGCATTGAACTCACCACGCTTTCCCTTAAGCTAAAGACCGGTGAAGCATTCGCGCTGGCGAGCGACAACTCTGCCATGATTGAGGGTGCGCACGCATCCAAGATTCTGTACATATTTGACGAGTCGAAAGAGATTCCATTCGCCACGTGGGATTCTGCCGAGGGCGCATTCAGTACCGGCGACACGTACTGGTTGTCGGTAAGCACCCCCGGTGAGCCACAGGGCAGATTCTATGAGATTCAATCTAAACGACCGGGGTACGAAGATTGGGATGTGCGCCCGGTCACGCTCGCCGAGACTGTTGCTGCCGGACGCATTTCTGTGTCTTGGGCTGAGGCACGCCGCAAGCAATGGGGCGAGGAATCAGCCGCGTACCAGAATCGTGTGCTTGGCGAGTTTGCCTCGTCTGAAGCCGATGGTGTAATTCCCCTGTCTTGGGTAGAGCACGCCAACGAGCGCTGGGCAGAATGGAATGACAGCGACCCCAAGCCGGAACTCGCGTTCACGTGTGTGGGTGCAGACATTGCACGGTCAGGCGAGGACAAGACGGTCTTTGCCATGCGCTACGAGAACGTAGTGACCGAACTGCGCAAGACCACGAAAGAGGACTTGATGCAGACCGCCGGGCGGCTCAAAGGGATTCTGGATGCGCACGGTGGCAAGGCATTTATAGATGTTATTGGCATTGGCGCGGG
>CAYLVC010000150.1:4193-4801 GCA_964387005.1 uncultured Dehalococcoidales bacterium
GGTTGACCGCCTGCGCGAGCTAAAGTACAGCGATGTAATTCCGTTCAATGCGTCTGAGCACACGGATTACATGGATTCATCTGGTGAGCTTGGGTTCATCAATTGCCGGTCGGCTTCGTGGTGGCACATGCGCGAATTACTCGACCCGGCGAATGGACACGATATTGCGCTGCCACCCGATGACGAACTCACAGGCGACCTCGTGTCTCCTCACTGGAAAGTGACCTCTGGCGGCAAGATTCAGGTGGAAGCCAAAGAGGACATCAAAGAGCGCATCGGCAGGTCTACGGATTGCGGGGATGCGGTTGTCATGGCATTCTTTGACAACAAGTTCCTTTCCCTGCAAAGCTGGGTGGATGGGCTTAAGAGATGGACTAAAGGATAAGGAGCACGGATATGACGCTAAGAGATGCATTCAGGGGTTTTATGTCAGGATTAAGGACTGTCCCGCAGGCGCGCCCGATGGTAAGCGCATTGCCGGGCAAAGGGATCAGCGCTCGACCTCGATATCGCACCCTCCCGGCACAAGGCCGGGAGGGTTTCGTTGCTTACTCGCCTGCGTCGCTGGCTTCGGTTTCCACGACCGGCTTCTCGCCGGGCACGTCGAT
>CAYLVC010000150.1:4811-6043 GCA_964387005.1 uncultured Dehalococcoidales bacterium
GAGCCAATTGCCAACCGGGGTCAATGTACCGGGAAGCTGGTCGCGTGCGTACATGGGTCCGGGTACGCCAATCAAGACTTTGTCAGATACCGAGAATGCACGCTTGGGCGATGCTGAACACGAGCCGAGAGCATTCTCGTACCTGCCATCGGTTAACAGCACCATGACCCCGCGCATTGCGTACGGACTGACGGGGTTCTCTGACCTGCGCACGTACGCTGAATCCGTCCCAGAGGTTGCCATGTGCTTGCGCCTGCTGACAGAAGAGATGAAGTCGTTTGTACCGACCATCGTGGACAGCGAGAACAACAAGATTCCAGATTCGCCATTTAACTGGATGACCACGCGCCCAGACCGCTACATGCCATTCCCTGTCTGGCTGTCGAAATTCCTTTACAACGTACTGGTCTATGATGCGGGATGCACATACATTATGCGCAACAGCCGCAAGAAGATTATCGGCACGCGCGTGATTGATGGCTCGACCATGTTTGTGCTGGTGGACGAGAATGGAGAG
Organism: uncultured Dehalococcoidales bacterium; assembly: GCA_964387005.1. Classification (GTDB taxonomy): domain Bacteria; phylum Chloroflexota; class Dehalococcoidia; order Dehalococcoidales; family UBA3254; genus CAYLVC01. Next base: position 5,329 of record CAYLVC010000150.1, read on the forward strand.
CCACCCCGCCCGCCTAACCCGGCATTCCAGCAGATTATCTGGGGAACTCCTCTCATGATGCTGAACAGCCGGCAGGTGTGGTACAAGCCGCGCCACCTGCGCGTGGATGCCCCCTACGGACGCTCGCCAATCGAAGATGCGCTTCCTGCAGTCAAACTGCTATCATCGCTGTGGGATTACGAGTACGAGAAATATCAGGTCGGCAATATCCCCGAAATGGTGTTCACTGTCCCAGAGAACTGGAAAGATAATATCGATGCCATCTTTGAGTTTGAGGCTGCGTTCAATGCGCGCATGGCGGGCAATCTGGAAGAGCGCGCCCGCGCCCGATTCCTGCCGGCTGGCATGCAGGTGATGCAGACCAAAGAGATGACGTTCAACCGCGAGAGCTACGATGCCGCCACCAACGCGGTGCGCATGGCGTTTGGCATTCCGCAGTCCGAGGTAGGCGAGAGTCCCGGCGAAGGTCTGGGCGGCAAGGGCTTTGCTGAAGCCATGCAGAGCACTTTCTACCGCATGGGTCTTGCCCCGCTTATGGCGTACGTCGAGGGTCACTTCAACGACATCATCGAGATGAGCGGCGACACAGAAACCAAGTTCGCATTGAAGTTCCCGCCGGAATCCCTCGACCCACAGAAAGAGGAGGAGAAGTATTCGACCCGATTCCAAATCGGCGGCATCACGCGCGATGAGTACCGCGAGGGGCTGGGTATCG
>CAYLVC010000150.1:6143-7267 GCA_964387005.1 uncultured Dehalococcoidales bacterium
AAGAACAATGTGCAGGTGCGCCGACCGATTGCGGTCGGGAAGAACCCTGTCAAGGTTGCCAAGAGTCCAATCGCAGTAGTGAAGTCTGACCAAAGCGATGTGGAGTATGCGCGCAAGATTGGTGAAGAGATTGGCGTGGATTGGAGCGTGGTTGACCCGGAAGAGTTTGTACTTGGATTCAAAGAGGAGCGCGAGCACGCAGACACGGTCGGCAATGACGAATCGACTATGGCGCGCATCGCCCTTGACCACCTCACAGAAGACCCCAAGTATTACTCGAAGCTGAAGAGCCTGTTCGCAAAGTACGACCGCGCAGAATTGGTGAAGTTTACCGGGGTCGCCCCAGAAGACGACATGTTGTTCGGTGCGCCGGTTTCTAATTTTATTGACACCGTCATGCCGCATCAGGGCGCGAACCGTTCACGCATCGTGAGCATTGGTGGTGGTGCTGAACTGGATGCACGCCCAGCAGTATGGAAGCCATTGTCGGGCGAGAGCAAGAAACTGCAGGGATGGGTGCATGGCGAATTATACCGGCGCTCGGAAGCAGCTTACCTGCTGGACAGGGAGCTTGCCCCGGATGCCAAACATTACCTCGTCCCTGTGACATTTGTCACCCAGATTGAGGGCGAGCCGGGAAGCATACAGCACTACGTGACCGGCAGGCAGCCGCGCGCAGAAGTCACGTATTATGGCTGGGAGTGGGTAGAGCGCGCCGCAGTTCTTGATTACATCATGGGGCAGATGGACAGGGTAAGCAAGAACTGGCTGACCCATCCGTACGATGACGACCGCCCCATTTTGATTGACAACGACCTCGCGTTCTCGCCGGACAAGAACCAGCAGATTCGTTCCAGCTTTGTGAACGCCCTCAAAGACCGCCAGATATCCGACAAGTCGCTGGATTGCATTTATGGCATTCTGGGCAACCGCGACCTGTGGCAAGACCTTGAAGATTGTCTGAACGACCCGCAGGCGGTTGCCAACGCGCGGGCGAGGGCTGAGGAACTGTACGCTGCCGGGCGCATCAGTCTGGCAGAGCCGATTCCAGTAAGCGATGGCATGATAGACGTTACCAGCGCACCTACCAACAGCGAGTCGGGTCGGACGATACTGGTCAAAGC
>CAYLVC010000151.1:0-7210 GCA_964387005.1 uncultured Dehalococcoidales bacterium
TTTCTCCATCGTCTGCCCGGGCAAACATGAGGCCTTCGGTTTTGATACCTGGGTCAAACGCACCATCAATGCGGTAAAATTCTGGGGTCCCGGCAACGTCAACCCCAGTTTTGTAGCAGGCGTCGAAATGGCCCAGCCCTTCGGGTTTAAAAGGTTTGAAGAGGCTGTTAAACATACCCTGGCCGGTCATGATTTTCTGATGGGCAATGGAGTTTTGCCGCGGCAGGGTGGCTTCTGGTGCATCGAGACCGGCAGCAAACTGGCCGGCAATTCACCTCCACCTCTTGAGTTTTATCTGGAGCTGGGCAGGGGTTACCTCGAACTGCGCTACAAACACGGGTTCGACCATCTCTTTACCGCCCATTGCAGGCACTGCCTTAATCATGGCACCGAGTTTGATTTCGAGTATTTCCACGGACATTCATCAGCCTCCAGGGAAGCTGAAATCAAGTCCACGACGAACATTGTCTAAATGTGATGTGTGAGTAATTTGCGATATACCGTCTTGTGGTGTCATGCTGGAGGCCTGATTTTTCTTTGATCCAAATCAGGCGTCTCCAGCGGGAGACGACGAAGCTTCCCAGGGTGGGGTTAACTTATCCGCAACTAAATCGGTCATTATATAGACTCTTGATTATTCGGCGAAGGAGGAAATAATGTTACTTGAAAACAAAGTGGCCCTTATCACCGGGGGAGCCAGGGGAATAGGCAAAGGCATCGCCCTTAAATTTGCGGAAGAGGGCTGCTCGGTTGCCATTGCGGATATCGATATCCGGGAAGCTCAAAAAACTCAAAAGGAACTATCAGTTTACGGCCGTCAAAGCCTGGCAATTCAGTGCGACGTAACCAGCAGCAGCCAGGTAAAAGATGCTGTTCAGCAGGTTGTAGCCGGCTTTTCAAAAATCGACATCCTGGTAAATAACGCCGGTGGTATGCCGTCAGCGCCGCCCCTGGAAGAAATGGAGGAGGAACTCTGGGATAAGGTGATCGACCTCAACCTGAAGAGCCTTTTTCTCTTCTGCCGCTCGGTAATTCCCCTGATGAAAGAGAAAAAATACGGCAAAGTGATTAATTTTGCTTCTATGGGCGCTATTAATCCCCCCAAACATTCGATTCACTATAACTCGGCCAAAGCCGGTGTACTGGGTTTTACCCTTGACCTGGCTTATACAGTGGCCCCTTTTAACATCAATGTCAATGCCATCATCCCGGGACTGATCCAGACCTCCTTTTACAACAACCTGGCAGGACTGACCACGGCCTCAGACCAGCAAAAGGAAGCGTTCTTCACCATGCTGGGACAAAGTGTCCCTATGAAACGGATCGGAACACCCGGCGATGTTGCCGGAGCAGCTCTGTACCTGGCTTCCGACCTGTCGTCTTACGTTACAGGTACAAGCCTGTATGTTTCGGGCGGCATGCCCCTTCAGCCGCAGCCGTCAAAACCGGCCGACAAGAAGGGATAAAGACCATAATAGAGTCCCCTGCCTGCTCCTCTAAATGAGGAGCAGGCAGGGGATCTGTTTTTCAACAATATTAAGGGTTTTCCAGGGCACCTGCCGGCTTCTCCCTTAGTAAAAGGGAGACGGGAGAAGGATTTTAGAGTCAGCGAATTTATGCTCTCGTATTAGTTAATCGATCCCCCGGGAATCCTGTAATATGAGTATCTCTTGGGCCTGAACATCTGCCAGACTTCGTCACAGGCTTTCATCTCTTCAGGAGTCAGTTTAATGTCAACAGCCGCCATATTCTCCGTTAATTGCTCCATGGATATGCTGCCGCTAAGTACGGAGGTAATTGCCGGGTTGTTCAATATCCAGGCAATAGCAAACTGGGGCAGTGTAATATTACGGGCCTGGGCCATCTTCTTGAGTATATCAACTGCTTTAAAATTGGTCTCGGACCAGTAGCGGGTCAGATAGCCCTGTCCCATGCCGGGAATAGTAAAACGGCCTTCCGCGGGCGGTTTGCCGAACTCATGCCGTCCGGTCAGCATTTCTCCCGCCAGGGGATTGTACACACAGACTCCCAGTCCTTCATCCGTACAGAAAGGCAGCAACTCGGTCTCAATATCGCGGGTAAGAAGGTTGTAGGGAGGCTGCACGCATTCATATTTGAACAGATTATGGGCTTCACTGACGCGCATCGCCTTGCAGGCATACCAGGCGGAAACGTTGGAGCAGCCCAGGTAACGTACCTTGCCCTGTTTCACCATCTCGTCAAATGCCCTCAGGGTCTCTTCGAGAGGTGTGTTGTAGTCCGGTTCATGGGCATAATAAATGTCCACATAGTCCGTTTGCAGCCGCTTCAGGCTATCTTCCAGGGCTTTCATTATATTTTTCCGTGAAAGGCCGCCGTCATTGACTTTGGGCGGTTTTCCTCCGCCTCCACTCAACGTCGGAGGGCCGACCTTGGTTGCCAGTATCACAAAATGACGGTCGTCTTTAATAGCTTTTCCCACGATTTCCTCGGATTTGGTTCCCGAGTAAATGGGTGCTGTATCCAGGAAGTTGATTCCGGCATCCAGCGCTCCCTTGATAACCTTGATCGCTTCCGGCTCTGCTACCTGGGTGCCATATGTCATGGTTCCAAGGCAGATGGAAGAGACCTTCAATCCTGTTTTTCCCAAGTTTTTGTACTTCATCATCTTTTCACTCGTCCTCACTTTTTTCTACGACTGATATCGCATACTTATTTTGGAATGCCCGTCCGGAAGGTTGTTAACCAGAATTATATAATAACAGAATTATACATTACCGGAAAACAAAATCAAAATATATCCGGAAGGACTATTGTGTAAATCTATCCCATATGTCCTCCCGCTGTCCTCGCCCATACCCTGACCCGTCATCGAATAGCGGGTACCCTTAATTAGCTCCCCAGGTAGCTTTGACGTGGTCTCAATGAAATACTATAATAATAATACGGTCAGTGAAAGTATTTAACATTTGTAGACACCCTGGAGTTGCAGTATTTCAGAACTGGTAGGGACCGCCGGCGTGTGCGTTATGTTAAATATATAGCCTTTCAGAACCTTATGATGGATGGGTGTCCGAGTGGTTTATGGTAGCGGTCTTGAAAACCGCCGTACCGAAAGGTACCGTGGGTTCGAATCCCTCCCCATCCGCCAGCCTTTTTGAAGCCAGAAAGCCCTTTTATGTAAACTTTCATAAAAGGGCTTTATTCGTTGAAAAAAGCAATTCGCTAACAGGGTTGCAAAACACTCATCTGCCGGGACTTATCACCCCGGCTTTATTTTTCCTACCTGGGTAAACAGTTTCAACGTATCCGCCACGTCCCAGTGCTCGGCGATTTTACCATTCTCGAGGCGAAAGATATCGACTGCGTCGAAATTGAGCTTGTTCCCAGTCGCCGGATTTCCCAGCCACTCGTGCAGATGCGTTGCTGTGGTGGTAGAGTACATCATCACAGTGTCGCCCTCGGCAATGATTTTTTTTATTGTGCAATTGAAATCAGGCAGGGCTTTAAATATATCATTGAAAAACTCAATAAATCCGGCCTTACCCTGCAAACAATCCTCGTTGTGCTGGATAAAGTCATCCCGTATATATTCGTCAACCAGGCTAAGATCATGGTTATGGAACAATGCTTTACAGAACGTTTCGACCACCTCTTTATTTTGCTCGGGCGTGGACATTTCTTACGTACCCCCTTTTAAATCTGATTATCTGAAAGACAAGAGTATTTTGCTCCGGTTACATCCGGCCATCCGGCTCCGGAGATTTAAAGCCTGGGCAATTATGGATATACCAACAAAGTATGAGACCTGGTTTACTCTATTTCCATACTCTGTACATTTAGTTCTAACCCGGATATTATGTCGGTTTCCAGGGTATGACAATAAGGACAGGCCAGATCCAGGAAATCGGTTGTAAACTCAACTTTACATTTTCGGCAAAATAACCTTGCCGGAGGCTGATGAAATGAAAGGCTGGCCCCGGCCGCCGCTGTACTTTTACTCAATAGGGAAAACTGTAACTGGATGCTTTCAGGAATATAGCCGGTTAACCTGCCGACCTGAAGGTCGATTTTGGTTATCTTACTGACCGGTAATTCCTGGGCTTTTTGCAGCACAATAGATAAAATAGCCTGGGTGATGGCGAACTCATGCATAATGAATTATTGATACTTCCAGGGCATAGTATTCCTCATGTTACCGACTGCTTGTAGAACTCAGTTCGGCCGCTTTGAATAGCCCGCTGCCTCAGATAATCATCCCATGTATCAGGATAAATGAAAGGCTTTACTATCCTCTTCAGATTCAGGGCTTTTTCAGGGCAGGCTGCGACACAAAGGCCACAGCCGATACACTTATCCAAATCTATTAGAGGCCTTTCGTTCTTTTTATCCACAGTAATGGCCTTGGCGGGACAAATCTTGATGCATTCGGGGCAGGTCCCTTTGCACAGTTCAATATTGAGAGAAGAATGAAAGTTGGACTTAAGCGAAGGCTGAGGCCGCCCGGCCAGTAAAGGCTTTAACGTGCCACAGCAACAGGTGCAGCAACTGCAAATCGCCAGAGGACGGGCATTGGCATTGGTTTGATGAACCAGACCAAGTTCCTGCGCCCTTTTTATTCTTTTTTTTGCTTCTTCTTTTGTTACCTTGCGCCCAGCATTTATTTCAACAATCGTGACGGCAAAAGCCCCTAAAAACAGACACTGGTCTTCGACTGGGGCGCTGCATCCTCTGCCGTAAATTTTCGCCTTCTTACGGCAAAGGCACTCCGTAACCGCAAGTTCATTTTCATCCGCCTGATCAATAAGCCTGGAGACAATCTCGGAAGGCAATACTTCTGATATATTCGATATTGCGGACTCACGGGGAATCACTCTGAAGTGCGGAATAAGTTCGCTGGGGGTATAATTGGCATCAACCGGCAATAATTTGCCATACAAGTCCAGTATTTCTTTGTTAAACCATGTCATTTGGAGTTCCAGGGCTCCCGGTCCCCAGGTCAAAGCCATATAATTGCCATTTTCTCTTGTACCCGTGCGTAATAACCAGGTTTTTTGCATAAGACCATCCAGAAGAGGCAGAATCTCATCCTTATTGCGGCCGAGTCTCTTTGCTATATCATTGATGTTCTCGGAATAAGGCATAAGCTGACAAAGGAGTTCACCTTCCTGGTCCGTTACTGAAAACGGGACCTCCAATAGTTTCCATTCATCGTTATCCGGCGATGCTGGATAACCAAATGGAAATTTCTTGAGGTGTTCCATTACATTCCTGGCGATTTCAACACGCATTTGAGGACCTCCATACTAGCTGTCGGTCGAATATATATTAATCATTTTCTGAGTCGTTAGATGAGGCTTCAGTTTCATTTATTCTAGATTAGATCAATCATCGCGCAGTGTCAATTTGACAGGTTAAGGAAAAAGTGTTTGAATCAGCGCGCGTCCCTATTGCTTGAAGATGCCGAAAGAAAGTTGAGGCATGGCGACAGAAAGCGAATATTTTAAAAGGAGCTGCCGCTCAGCGCAGCGGCAAATAAAAAAATGTACGAATGTAAATATCCTCATCTATTCTCTCCCATCCAGCTGGGGAATACCCTTTTCCGCAACCGTTTTTTTGCCGCACCTCTGGGCTACACTTATTATTCATCACGCAGTTATCCTCTGGACGAGACCATAGGGTTCTTTGAGAACCTGGCCAGTGGAGGAGTGGCCAGTGTCAATTTTGGTTCCGCCGTCCCGGACAGCAAGCGTGGCTGTGGGGGACCCCTCAATAACCCCGGCCTCGACGATCCCGGGTTGGCCCCTCCTCTTCACCGCCTGGCGAGTGCCGTCAACCGGCATGGAGCGGTCGCGACTATTGAATTATGGCATGCTGGTGCGAATGCTTATCTAAGCAAAAAGAGGGGCAATCAGATATACGGGGTAGTCGATGGACCCAACGCCATCGGAGACTATGTCCCGGCCATGCCCGAATCGGTGATAGAGGAAACAATCGAGGCATATGGGGCAGCGGCGGCTTTTGCTAAATACTGCGGATTTGGCATGGTTATGGTCCATGCCGGCCACGGCTGGCTGCTCAATCAGTTTTTGGATCCCGGAACAAACAAACGCCATGACCGCTGGGGCGGTACTCTTGAAAACCGCTGTCGTTTTCCCCTGGCCGTTCTGGCTAGAATAAAGCAATTGTGCGGCCAGGACTTTCCGGTTGAGATTCGCATCAGCGGATCAATGTGCTATGAGGGCGGATACGGCATTGATGAAGGCATAGAGATAGCCAAACAGCTCGATGGGAAGGCTGACCTGATCCATGTTTCGGCAGGAAGTCACGAAGTGCCGGAAGCGTTTACCATTACGCATCCCAGCATGTTCCTCCCGGATGGCGTGAACGTGAAATATGCGGCTGAGATTAAAAAACACGTCAAAACTCCAGTGGCAACGGTAGGCGCTCTTGGTAATCCCGAGCTTATGGAAGAAATCATCACTTCCGGCCAGGCGGACGTAGTAGTAGTCGGCCGTGCTCTCCTGGCCGATCCCATGATGCCCCAAAAAGCGCGTGCAGGCCAATCAGATGAAATCCGGCCTTGCCTGCGCTGCTTCACCTGTTTTTCCAACGTTGTATCCAGGTGCCAGTACAATTGCGCCATAAATCCCGAAATCGGCTTTGAACAGGATTCCAGGCATGCCTTGCCGCAAGCTGTTAAAAAGACCGTTCTCGTTGCCGGTGGTGGCGTAGCCGGGATGCAGGCAGCGCTGACCGCTTCGCAGCGGGGGCATAAAGTCATCCTCTGTGAAAAGAGCAGCCGCCTGGGTGGCGCTCTCAGATGTGAGGAAAAGGTCCCTTTTAAAATACACCTTGCCGAATATCTCGACTATCTGGCCAGGATGATCTCCCGCGCGCCGATTGATTTAAGAATGGACACCGCTGTAACACCTGATTACGCCAAAGCGTCCAGAGCTGATATCATCATCGCCGCTCTCGGTTCGAGCCCGGTGATACCCGGTATTCCGGGAATAAAAGGCAAAAACGTCCTTGGCGCCGAAGAAGTGTATTATCATCCGGAAAAGGCCGGCAGTAACGTGGTTATAATCGGCGGTGGGCTGGTGGGTGTTGAGCTCGGCATTTATCTGGCGGGGCTTGGGCGCAGGGTTACGATCATTGAGATGATGGAATATTTGAACGATGGGGGAAATCAATGTCACGGCCTCGCCTTAAACAACGAGATAAAGAA
>CAYLVC010000152.1:0-428 GCA_964387005.1 uncultured Dehalococcoidales bacterium
TCAACCGGGCGAATTCCCTGGCTTTTTGAAGGTCATCCCGGTCAGGATGGCCTTTTTTCATTGCCAGGAACCGGCCGTAGCAGTTGAAATGGCCGGCAATATTCACACCCTTATCCCGGATTTGTTTTTCCACAACTGTCAGCTCTTTCCCCCAGCCAAAGGCGGAGGTGGTAAAGAGGGCAATTTTCTTTCCTTTTAACTGGTATTTTTCGATAAAAGCGGCTATTTCCCCGGGCAGAACCGCACCATAACACCCGGTGCCCAGGAAAATAAAAGCGTCTCTGTCCAGGGTATCCACCGACTTTATGTTTTTCGCCGTTACACCGAGTTCATCCGCAATAGCCATAGCCACTTTTCCGGTATTTCCACCCATAGAGTAATAAACTACTTCAAACATCTGTTTTCTCCTATTTTTGATTTCGATATTT
>CAYLVC010000152.1:438-7198 GCA_964387005.1 uncultured Dehalococcoidales bacterium
TGATGATTTTTTCTACTAAAAGATTGTTATTCATTCTTTTCTCCTTGAATTATTCTTTTTCTGTTATTTATCGGTCTTCTGCACGCCTGCCTGGATAATCAGCCAGTCTCTTTTTACGGGGTTAATGAATCGGGCTTGCCGCGCCATAACGCTTTCACCAGAATCCCCAGGCCGACCGGAATCAGGGCCAGCGGCCACCAATCGCCGAAACCGTAGAGAAAAGCCGCCCCGAGGTAGACCAGGAACACTCCGACCAGCAACCCGCCGAAAGAATTCCAGCGATTAGACTGGTTTAACCAGAAACGGGCCAGAAACCCGAGGATAAAAATCCCGCCCAGTCCGATGATGAAATACAACCACCCTGCTCCGTCCTGTACCCAGCCTTTGTTGTCGGCAACAAACAAGATGCCTATAAGAATGAATACCAGTCCCCAGCCGATCCCGGCTTTGGTTCTTTCCTGTGCCCCATTTTCCTTTTTCATTGTTTTCCTCCTTCTTTATTTTTCAAGTCTCTGTTTCAGTCCGTTATGTTTACAATTTACCGCTTCCAGGGAGGGGGTACATCGTCTGAAGGTTGTATCAGGGGTTGTATTTTTTCCCCTGGAAACAGAGGCTGCGGACCATCAGGGCTGTATTGCGGTGCGTATTAAACAGAAAGGCCGGTAGTGATTGCTGTCCTCTTTGGGACAGCCGTTCACTACCGGCCAATTGAAAAGCTAATTCTCGAGGTTTACTTGAAGAGCTTCAGCTCTTTCCCGATGGCGATCGCCTGTGTTCGGCTTTTCGCATCCAGCTTGGTATAGATATTGGAAATATGGCGCTTGACCGTAGTAAAGGATATTACCAGCTTTTCGGCTATTTCCTGGTTGGAACAACCGGCTTCAATGAGCTTCAGCACTTCTATCTCGCGTACGGTCAGCGGCTCGACCAGATTTTGGGTCAGCGGCTGTGTCACGCCGGGGGATTCTTCCATAACAGCCAGCAATCCGGCAGCGTACTCCGCTTCCAACTGGCGCGATCTGGCCAGGTGAAGTAATCTGACCATCGGCTCGCCCTCATCCACGAAGGTACGGATGTACTTTTCCGGCCTGGCTAACGAGATGGCTTTCTTGAGTGCAGCCAGAGCCTGGTCCGGTTCTTTCCTGCCCTGAAAGATAAGTGCTTGCAGGACAAGCACTTCAATAACCTGGGCCATTCGCCCGGCAGTCCCGGCTTTATTGAGTAAACGTATGCTCAAAGCCAGGGCGTCATCATATTGTCCCCGGGCCAGTAACATCCGTACCAGGATAACGTATTCAGGTCCTCTCGGGTAAGTTATGGCGTCATCAATTGTCAAACCGCTCTTATGTATAAATTGAGAAAGCCTTTCCAAATCTCCATGGGCCAGCCAGAACCGCCCAAGATTATAATTCACCAGGATAGTGTGACGGAGAGAGAGCGTATATTTATCCATTATCCGCTCAGTGAATTGCAAGGCCTTTTGGGCCTGCTCAGGGCGGCCCCGGACCTGCTCCAGCCGTGCCAGAAAAGCGCAGGCAATCGCCTTCAAGTTCAAATCCCCCCACTGCTGACAGAGATCGAGACAACAATGCAGGTGTTGATTTGCCTCATCCAACCGGTTGATTTCATAAGACAATCTGCCCAGTCCAAAACTTATACTTCCGGCCAGAGGCGATTTTTGTCCATCCGGGCGAATTGCCATTGGCAGGGATTGGGTGTAAATATCGGCTGTCCGGCTAAGCTGCCCCTGTTCCATCAAAAGATCTGCCAGATTACAATTAGCGATGATGACCATATGGAGATTGCCGGCTTCCCGGCCGATACGAATAGCTTCGGTGTACGCGCGTATGGCGTCATCCAGATTACCGTTGATCCAGCTGGCATCACCCAGAGTGAGCGTGGCCACGCTGCGTATACTGCGGGAGATAGTACTGCAATCGGGCAGCTTCTCCAGCGCCTGTTTGGCATAATCCGCGGCTGATCCGGTATCTCCCAGTGTGTTAGCGCAATGAGCTCGAGCGGCGGCGATGGTCCCCTGAAGTGTTTTAACCTCGACTGTAGGCTCAAGGGGAGAAAGAATCTGCTCGGGAACTCGAAGAACCGGCTCGATCTGGTCCGCGTGCCCGGTCAGGGCCAGAATCCAGGCTTTCTGGATAGCCAGCCAGGGATGTATTTCCGGTTGAAACTCGATTGCTTCTATCCATTTCATGAGTGTCGCAATTTCACCGCTCATGATAAGAGAACAACCATTTTCTTCAATCAATTGAGAGGCATGGTCCCTGTCGTTTGCCAGGATGGAGTGATGGATTGCTTCCGAAATGAATCCGTTTTGCTCGTACCACAGGGAAGCCCTGCGGTGCAGCTCGGGAAGTGATCGCGGATACTTCTGTTCCAGACGTTTCTTGAGGACATTGGCAAAAAGATGGTGATAACGGTACCAGCGCCGTTCGTCGTCCAGCGGAATGACGAAAAGGTTCATCCTCTCCAGTATTTCCAGTGTTTCCTGGCCGTTGACCTGTCTTTCCTTATTGATAGAGATAACAGATTCGCAAAGCGGTCCGCACATATGGTCCAGGACCGAGGTCTGCAGCAAAAAGTCAGCCACCTTTTCAGGTTGAAGCCTGAGTACTTCTTCAATCAAATAGTCCATCACATAATGATGACTGCCGGTGAAGGCCGAAACGAAACCAGGTACGTCTTTGCAGCTTTGCATCGAAAGCGCAGCCAGCTGCAAGCCGGCTATCCAGCCTTCTGTCCGTGATTCCAGGGCCGAGATATCCTCTGTGGATAACGTCAACCGCATCACACCCTTCAGAAAGGCCACTATCTCTTCACGTGTAAAGCGCATATGGTCAGCACGGATATCTACAAGCTGATTCCGTACTCGCAGGCGCGAAAGCGGCAGCGGAGGATCAATCCGGGTAAGGAGGATCAGGTGTATCTGACGCTGTAAATGGTCGAGAAGATAAGCAACGGTTTTTATCACGGCGTCAGAATTGATAACGTGGAAATCATCCAGAACGATAACAAACCGGTTTGAAAGCGAGGCAAGCTCATTGGTCAGGAGGCTGGTCACACTTTCAATTTGAGGTGGTTGCGCACCCTGGAGCATGTCCAGTAAATTTTCCCCTGTGCCTGGAGCAACGGACTGAACAGCGGTTATCAGGTATTGCAGAAAACGGGTTGGGTCATTATCCCCGGTATCCAGCGAGAGCCAGGCAGCAGGAGTTCCCGCCTCTTTAAGCCATTGGCTTACCAGTGTGGTTTTACCATAGCCGGCCGGGGCAGAGACCAGAATCAGCGTTTTGTCCAGCCCGCCATTAAGCAGTTCAACAAGCCGGGGGCGGGAGACCTGATTGGAACTAACAACAGGGACATAAAACTTGGTCTGAAGCAGATGCCGGCTTTGCCCCGTGATCATCTACGCATTTTCCTTTTCACCTGAACTTTTTCCGGTCTCAGTTTTTAAAAATGTTCTCCCTTTTTTGTAGTTTTACCGGTCTTCTTGCCCGGAGAGAATATAGTACCTGATTGCCCGTGCATATGGTGTTTTCTTATTATAAACCCTTTCGACCTGTTGTCAATCCCTATTAATCTTGATCCGTTACCCCTGGAATTAAACCCTGCCAGGCAGGAGAACAACAGGACTTGCGGATTATTATTTGCGCAGGACCGGACTCTGTTCAGGGTAGAGAGAATAAGAGACGGAATCAGGCATTGAAAGAGCGGAGAAGTTTCCAGAAATACCGGTTAAACCTGTGCCCGGTAATCGAGAACAGCCTTCTTGATTACCTGAGAGGTACCGGTCAGATTTTTCGGAAGAAATCCGCGGTTAAGGGCGTACAGTCCGCTGTTTTATTGAATACCGGCTGGCCCGGGGAAAAAACGGCGGGCTGTTACACGCGGTTAGAATAGCCAGGATGACCTTTCAACCGCAGCTTTTTTATATTGTTCTCTTAAGACCTGAGATACCTCCTGTATCCAGAGCGGAACAATATAGTTGTTTGCGACTGAATGGGGATTGATGACCCTCTTTTGAGGCTCTTTAACTTCAAGGTTGACTCGCATGGGGTTGAACCGCTGCAGGGTTTCCATTTCAGCAACCTCCCTTTTTAGCTTTTTTGCAGTATTTCTTTTCATTAACTGTGCGGAATGAGAGTAAAGTCAGGTTCAGGCCGTATAGTTTGTTGAGCACACCCATCAGCGCGGCCTGGTCCCGGATATTCCCGGAGAGAATCATTTCTCCATTATCCAGCAGTTTTACTTCCAAACCATCCAGCCAGTCCGTCCAGGTTTTATCAAGATGGCCTTTGACACGGATTTCGAAGCGAGCTCCGAGATTATCCCCGGGGAAGATACTCCGGCCGGCGTTTTCTTTTAGATTACTTCCGTTTGTCATGATAATAATTTAACGCTTTGGGAGTAAGGATACATCGTCTGAAGGTTGTATCAGGGGTTGTATTTCTTGTTTTGAGAGAAAGCCATTGCCCGGCACTGCTTCGCATCCGGACGATACAAATAAAAAAGCGGACAGTAAACATTATCCGCCGGCCGGTTGATTGATGGGAGGGAACCCAGGAATTTTTCATCCGGTTTTTGATTTCCGCGGCGGCTGTTTTTTTCTCTTCTAAAAATTGAAGACCTTCTCCGGTGATGGAATAGACTTTTTAACAGTCCAGTTCGTCTGATTTGGCGTATTCCATTTCCTCCAGCATCTGCAGCGCAGGATAAATCACCCCGACGCTGGGAGCATATATTCCTCTGGACTGTTCTTCCAGGGCACGGATAATTTAATAGCCGTGCCGGGGTTTTCCTTAATCAGATCCAGCAGGACATGTTTCAAATCCCCTTTCCGGAAAGGGCTCTACCGGGTAAAAACACTAATTAGTGTTTATCATTCCGGTAGCTCTGTCATACAGGCCGTACAGCTTCTGCACGCCGTTTTCGAGGCGGTAATAATGGACGAAGTAAAACAGGAGTAAGACTAATATGAGGACGAAGACCAGGATTAACAGCCAGATTTTGGTAACTAAAAAGAGCGCCAGCAATATGACCATAAGCAAGGCAAAGGCCAGGGTGACCTGCAAGTGTATCAGCCGTTCATGCTGAAAAAAAGCGATTTGCACCAGAAGGTACTGTTTGACAGCGGCCCAGTCTGTGCATCAGGCTTTTCCTGTAAAAGTCCCTCAATACCGGCGGTATAGGCTTTCAGTCTATTCCACACAGGTGCTTCACCCTCCTGTCAGCTGATTGTATGCCTGGCACATTCCGGTAAATAGTTTTATAGCATTCTGCGGGTTTAATGTTTCCCCGGCTTGCCTGCAAATACTAAAATCAGTGACGCCGGATACAGCAACTGCTGAATAAACCTTTTTTGCCGGACAGACAACCGCCGTCAAGTTCTGGTCCCATCAAGCCGGTCAGCCAGTCAGTTAACTATTGTTGCTCCAGGTCCTGTTCAATTACTTTTTAAGGACAATATGCGCCATAAGTTTTACTTTATCCAGTGTACCTGGTTTGTTTTCAGCATTGATTTTTAGCAGATTTTCCACGTCTGCCGGCGGTATGGTCTCCCTTTCTCTTTTGACCAGACTTAACGCTCCGGAGGGACAGGCTGCCACGCAGTTTCCGCAACCGATGCAGCGGTCCAGATTAATCGTGGAAACTCCGTCCTTTTCATTGATTCCGGCCGCGTCCATCGGACATTTGTCAACACAGGTCCCACAGCCGGTGCAAACTTCTGAATTGACTTCGGCATAATAATTGGTAGCCCAAAAATCTGTAATCCTGGGCAATATTTTAAGCGCACCTAACATACCGCAGCAGCAGCCGCAGCAGGAACAAACAAACTCAACTTTTTGATCATTAGAGGGTTGAAGCACCAGCCCATCTGCTTCATTTTGTTTTATTATTTCCAGGGCTTCAGTCCGGCTTATCCCCCGGGATACACCGGATCTAATGCCTTCCTTGGCCCACTCCCCAAATCCCATGCAGGTCTCCAGCCGAGAAGTCTGTTTACACTTCTTCCCATGTATTTCCGATATTTTGCGGCAGAGGCAAGCCTGGACCGCGATTGGACCTTCTGTGGCATTGATCAACTCTCTGACATTATCGTAAGTTGTAACATGATGTTCAACCCGGATGCTTTTACCCACCGGAATGGTCCGCATTTGCGGCACTTTGGTGGTCAGCATGGTTAACCCGAAAGCTCTATTTCTTTGATATTCCTCGATATCAACCAGGAAATCGGGAGTAAGTCTTCCCAGTTGCTGTTCCAAAATACCTACAACAAATGGCATATTGTAATAATAGCGGATATTATTTTTTTCTACGTACATGATACCGCCTTTCCGGACCATCGAATCAAGCCTTTCCTCCATTTCGACTTCGGACATCCCGCTTGATCTGAGGGTTTCGTATATTTGGGCGCTGGATTGCGGACGGTAGCTCAAGTGCATGGCCAGGCGCGCTTCTTCTGGAGTAAATATTCTTTTTAGAATCCGAATTTCAGCGCCGGATTTAGTAGACGGCAAACCTACCGCCTGTTGATCGATATGTTTCCTTAATTCATGATATACCTGATCTTCTTTGTTCATTTGAAGCACTCCTCCTTTTCCGGTCGATTTATTTTCTATATCTTATATGCCGCTCGCATATGTATAGTCAGCTAATAATTATAAACCTCCTTTTAAAAATAATAAAGGTCTCGCATTGACCTATAATGATTGTTACCGAAAGTAGTATTGTTGCCTCATAAGTA
>CAYLVC010000153.1:0-7128 GCA_964387005.1 uncultured Dehalococcoidales bacterium
CATAGATTATTCAAGGCATAGATTGTCTGTGTAATCTTTCCCGCGGATTTCCTGTAATTTGGTTTCTAGATAAAAATCTATTTAGGGGGTAAATCCGGTTCTGTCTATTGAACATAGTAGTTGGTTGAGGCTAAAATGGTGGGCGCTGCTGGGCTCGAACCAATGACCTCAAAGATGCAAGACATTGGTTCTTCAAGTCAAACTACCCATAATAATTACTTGCCTGTGACTGATAATCAACTAATGGCAGTTACCCGGACAACAATTACTGACTGGGCGAAATGGTAGACCTGATATGTGGGACTCTACCTGTTCGCAGGCAGCTTAATTAAGTTATTCGTCATTGTCATCAAAACCGGCGCCGCCTGAAGTCTGCCGGCTTTTCCATTGAAAATGATGCGGCCATTCACCGGTATCAACGCTGTCTACCGAAGTATGACAAATATAACACATATTGGCGTGTTCAGGATTAGCCCCCCCATGAGCTTCCATATATTCTCCCAGTTCTTCTTCCCCTCTTGAGTTACTATGGCATACTCCGCAATCTCCAATGGGCAGAGCTTCTCCCTGGTACTGCAGCGCCTGATAGTTGTCCGCAAGCTGAGAGGAAGGGACCATGGCATGCGGGCTGGAGTGACAGCTCGCACAGTATATTCCTCCATGTCCTGTGGCGTTCCGATAAAGGGTTGTTCCTGTATCCACCTCCGCTATTCCGGTGTGACACTCAGCACATTTGGGTTCATTCGTCCAGGGTATCCGGCCGTTTTCGATTGTTCCGGATACATTTTCAAGCGTACCGTGGCAGGTAATACAGTTGCCGTCCGCCGCGGTATGAGCAACGCTTCTCGAACATTCGGTTACCTGTCCGGGGTGACAATCATAGCAGGCCGGCGGATTAGCGAGCTGTCCGTGAAATCCATGAATGTTGTCAGATAAATACCCGTACTGGCCGGCTTGTGGGTTTCCCAGTGCCGGATCGCCGTGACATCCAGCACAAAGGACCGGCTTCTGATTTTGTAAACCGGTACCGTTAGACTGGTCATGTTTCTGGAGAATATCATTGAACGCATCGGTCCCATGACATTTTGCGCAGTTAATTTCGTCTGAAACGGGAGCCATTGCCCGTGTCTGAGCTACGGTTTTACCGCTGGAATCTTTCACGGTGATAATTGCGACCTGGTAGGGATTCCAATTATTGGAGTCATCGATAGGGCTTAGAGGTACTCCGACAACTTCAAAATGGTCGTTGCTGACAACCATATTGCCCTTGAGTCCGTTATTACGAGATGGATCGGACAGGTTCAATCCCTGGTCTTTATTCACTTTAATACCGAATAATTCTTTGAGGTTATCCCAGAATTGCGCAAACCAGCCTTTTCCGTAAGAATACGTGTTATTTGAAAAACTGTATTCAACGTTCATTCCCTGTGTCACTATCTGAGGTGGATTCCCTCTCCTGATAACCTGGGCCCAGATGGTATTGTAAGGAGGCAGAAGAACTGCTGTGTCGTATGTTGGATTGGCGCAGTGCATCCCCAGATCGTTCCAGGAAAAAACTATATACTGGCTGTTTCTAAAATTGACTTGTTGGATATTCCCGACATTGTCCGTGTTGATATTGGTGATCGGAGGAGTATAGGGAACTCCGGGGGTAGTACTGGGAGTAACACTCGGGGTAGTGCTGGGTTGAATCGTAGGAGAAGAAGACGCGGTGGGTGTTGTAGTGGGAGGTCTGTATGAGCCTCCTCCTCCCCCGCCTCCTCCTCCTGAGGTTGTTTTGGTCGGAGTTGTTGAAGGTGATTTGCCGGGGGTAGGTGACGATGTCGTAGTTGTCGCAGGTGTAGTAACGGTAGCAACAGGGGTTGTCTTGGGAGGAATCGTACTAACAACAGGAGGTGTTTCAGTAAGGGATATTACGGGTGTAATTTTCGATGTAGCCGGTGGTGCTGCCGAAGTTGCTGCAGGCGTATATCCGGCAGTTGTCATAGAAGGAATATTTGCGGAAGTTGTAGAAAACGTATCGGAAGGCGTTCCGGCCCTCCTGGTACAGGCCAGTATTAACAAGAGCATAATTATAAAGATAACTGGCATCAGCAACTTTATTTTTTTCATTGTTTCGTTTTTTCCCTGACACAGCGGGGCATGTATAAACAGATGCCAATTTCGCCGTCTAATATAAATTATATTACAAAAAGCGTTTCATATTTAATGATTGCGCAACCATCGCGATCGTTCAGCGGTCCGTTTGCCTTAAGCCAGGATTATTGCTGCTACTGGTAGCTGTGCAACCCGCTGAAAATGTAATTACCGAAAAAGGTTAGCAATACAGCCGCAAAACCTATCACAAGCAATATTGACGCACGCCTGCCTCTCCAGCCCCTCATGACGCGAGCATGCAGATAGCTGGCATACAGCAGCCAGGTTACCAGACTGGCTGTTTCTTTAGGGTCCCAACTCCAGTATTTCCCCCAGGCCACATCCGCCCACAACGCACCCAGGACTATCACCAGAGTCATAAAGGGAAATCCTACCAGGACCGCATGATAACTGATTTCGTCCAGGATTTCCGATTCTTTTCCATTTTTACCTTTAACCAGGAAAAGAACGGCCGAACCGAAGCCGATGGTAAATGCTCCGTAGCTGATTACAGCTGACGCGACATGGGTCGTCAGAAGTACACTTTGCTGCAAGGCCGGCACCAGCGGTAGCGACTGAGACGGCAGAGTCCTGGCGAAGAGGAGTAAGCCCAGGGCTACCACCGTACCAACGGCGCTGATAACCGGCATTTTATAACGCCACCAGAAAACCAGTCCCATTAATACCACACCCCAGGCAAAGGCGGCGGCGAATTCATACATATTCGAAAAAGGACCATGACCGGTGGCTATTGCTCTGGCAGTTAGAGAAACGGTTATGCTTAAAAGGCCGATAATCAGCATTGCCAGATTCAGATTACCCGGTAATTTATATGACTTTAAACTTGCGGCCGCTATTACCCTCCAGACGTAAAATAGCAAGGCCAGCGCGAGACTGACTATGCCAATTAAAAGCGTTGCGCTTTCAATATTCATAAAACTTTATCCTCAAGTATACTATCTCCATATCAACCGAATTCTCTGATTATCGCGGTTTCAAGCCGTTTCATCTCCGCTTCGTTCCCTGTCCTGCGTCCGGCTCCATAACGCAGATAGACATGCGTAGACCCAGCGGGACTGTGTAGAACACAAAAATGTATCTGCTGCCGCGGGAAGTAGAATACGGCTACCAGACCCAGGAGAAACAAAGCAGAAGCAATCCAGATCATAGCATTACCGGGATCACGGGAAACCTGAAATCCTGAGAACTTTCCGTTGCCGGAATAGACGATATTCAGGTCCGAAGTTGTGAATGGTTCTCCCGCATTGAGCCTGGCAGATACAACCGGCTGAGAAGATTTATTACTGTATATTTCGATCCCGATCTGATTTTCAGCCAGTTCCCGGTCTTCAATATTTGTAGCCTTACCCAATACATATATCGTATACCCGGATTCAGCCAGTTGAACATATCCGGCCGGACGCAGGTAGCCGGAATCATTAATAACTCGCGAAAGCAGCACATTCCCGCTGAAAAGGGTCTTGCCCTCATCGTCTTTTAGATCAATTTTCGCGGTTTCACCAAAAAACGACTGGTAAAACCGGATGCCCTTGTAACTGAGCGGGTGGTTGACCTGCACTGTGCCCTGTTTAACCTCCCGGCTGTTTTCGAGTATTATTACCCTGCTGCGGTAATCCCTGGGACTTCCGTTTTCCCAGTATTCATCGGTAAATGATTGTAGATTCAAAGAAAGTCCGGTGTCGTATCCAACTTCCCGGGTCTCTCCTTCTGCAACAATAAAAGAAGAATCACGGAAACCCAGGAAACTGCCTGTTAGAAATCCGATGATAAACAAAACAAGACTCAAATGTATCAGATACGTACCGAGCGGGGAAAAACGGTTTTTATCGGCGGTTGCGTACAGATTCCCGGCCATATTTTCTTCAAGTATTGTGTAACGGCTGCGTTTAAAGAGGGCAGTGATCCTGGAACGGAGTTCAGTCTCACTCGGAGATCGCTTGATTTCAATTCCATCGGAAGATAAATAGTACAGATCGTCTGTTACCGGTGGTTTCAACGAGACAGATGATTTAACTTGCTTCCAGCGATTGAGAGTACAGATAATTATGGAGACTATCAGCAAAGCCCCCACACCCAGAAACCAGACTGAATGGAACACATTGAACAATCCCAGGAGATGAAGAATCGGGTACCATCCGCCGGTGGCAGGTCTCGCTGTATTCTCCAGCCAGTAATTATATTGGGCCAAATTCTGAGTGTATTCCACAGGGACCTGCACCAGAAAAGTCCCGATAAGGGATAAACCGACCATGACCAGCATTAAAACAAGGGCCAGCTTCAGCGAACTGAAGAAATTCCATACCCGGCGCACTATCCCCCTTTCAGGTTTACTATTATCCATACCCTGTTTTGACAATCGTTAACCTCTTGCCAGGGTGAATATGAATCCTTTCGAATACAAACCCGGATTGCTGGTTATTCTCCCGGCTATATGTTCTTAATATACTATTGTAATATAAAATTGTATATCGAGGTTTCTGACGCCATGCGAAAAGAATAATTTGAAGGACTGAGGCGGGAAGGAATTATCGGCACACTTTTTCTTCCAGTTGCTTGCCGGAATCAGTAACAAAAAAGGCCAGATGGTCGGGTATGCTGTCGTCGAGCTTTTACCCGGCGTATATAACAAGAAGTTTAATTCGTTCAAAATCTTGCAGAATAAGAGTACGAAGTGACAATCGGAGCGGTCAAATAAAAATTCGGACCTTTAAAGCTGCGATATGAAAACTCTCTCAAAGAAAGTTTTACATGTTGAACAGGATGGTGGGCGCTAACATACAATAGTCAAACCCTGTGGCTATTGGCGATAATAGTAGAGGTCTATATATTAAAAACCTTTAGTCCTGCATATTCCCGAATTACATTATAGTCTTTATCTTTGTGAAGAATGGACAGATTTAAATCGCTTTCTCGCCAACATAACCTCTATTTACTCGCTGGTTCTGTTATTTCTGTTCTCCCGGTCGATATATCAGGTCAAATACATGGCATTTTTGAAGCCGGTGCAGCTTAATTCTCGCTTCCTTCTGGCTCGGCAGGCAAGGATCATTGTCACCCGTTCAGCTGATGGCTAACGAATAAAGTTGGTCATTATTCTTGGGGGATCTTCGGGGAGCGGCACATTGCTTTGAACTTTGCACTTTATAAGATAAGCCATATTGTTGGCCAATACCTGGAGCGTTCTTACTCCTTCCTCGTCTTTATATACGTCTTCCGGGGTATATCCGTGAATTTGATTCCAATAACACGACGATACTACCGGCATCTGGGCGATAGTAAAATATTTGTTCAGCTGGTCAAAAGTTGCACTTGCGCCGCCGCGCCGACAACTTACAATACACGCCCCGAATTTGAGCTTAATGTATTCGAATCCAACGCTATAAAACAAGCGGTCAAAGAACGAAGTAGCGGCTCCTGTCGCGGAGGCGAAATGGACGGCAGAACCCAAAATAATCCCGTCTGCATCTCTAAAAGCCTGCGCCACAGTATTGACCATATCATCGTCAAACACACATTTGCCCGTCTTTTTACAGGACATGCACGCAGTGCATCCGATAATCGGTTTATTACCGACCTGAAATATTTCAGAATCCAGCCCATTCTTTGCTAATTGATCCTTGATGATGCTAAGACCGGTATAGGTACAACCGTTCGCCCGCGGACTTCCATTGACTAATATAACTTTCATTGTTTTCCTTCATAATTCGATAGTCCATTCGATGACACTACTATTATAGTATAGTATTATGAGAATTTTGTGAAAAAAAGGCAGATTAGTTTGAGAGTTATTCAATTATTCAAAATAAATCTTCCCCATGCGACGGATATGCTAGTCTCTTACATCGATTGAATACTCGAACCAAAAAGTGGTCAAACCATCCCGGCAATCCACTCCATACTGTATGAAGGACTCCAGCGGAAATGGCGGGCGCTGCTGAACAACAGGTCACTGCCGAAAGAGACTTTCTGCCAGCCGGAAACCGACGCCTATTTCAACCGGGAACTCTCATCAGTAAGGAAGACTAAAATGTCATGGTTGAACCGGCGCTTCATGCTGGCCATGTGCCCGGCGTTTTTATATAGAATCAATTTGGCGAAGGGAATTCCGGCGCCTGTCTCGGCAATCGGATAGAAACCATCGTTCTCCCCTCCGATTACCAGGGTGGGAGTTTTAATCTCCGGCAAGCGTTCTTTGAAGTTGAAGCTGTCCTCCGCCTCAAGTTCCGAAAGCCCATCGGAAGGACCTCCGGCGGACTGAAACATATTCTTGCCTATCATCCATAGCAAGACCGTTAAAACCGGTCTTGCCATTCCCGAGGCCATCGCCCCAGCCATTGCGACTGCCGCTGATCTCCATTTACCCTGACGGGTGAACCGGATTACTTTTTTCTGGGCAGCTGCCCCGTTTTCACTGAGGGCGTAGCCGGTCGAAGCCAATACAAGACGGCGTACCAGTTGCGGGTAATCTACCGCAAACTGCTGGGCGATTGTTCCCCCGGTCGAAAGCCCCATAACATCCACTGGCGCCTTCATCTCGTTTTCAATCATTACTGCATAATCGTCAGCCATGTCCTTAATCGAATAACCCTGCGGAAGGCCGGGCTTTCGACCTGCGTAATATACCGTGTAATGGTCAGCAAAACTTAGATAGCCCCCGACGGTCATTCGGAGTTGCAGTCCGGAAGGCGGTGCGTGGTTGAAATTTAACCCTTCGAATATCACCAGATTACGCGGCCCGCCCTCGATGCGCGCGTAGGGTAAACCGTTCTTCGTATATCCCGTAGTTATTTTGTTTTTCGGCATATGATCACCCTGCTATTAGTGAATATAGTGGAAAAAGCATAAATCTATTGTAACACAGGGCACCAAATAAACGGGGCACTACTGTACTATACGAGAGCGCTGAAAAAGTCTGGCGTATACCTGCTCTGTATTAATATATAATATCATATGTATTTATTATCTATATAT
>CAYLVC010000154.1:0-7111 GCA_964387005.1 uncultured Dehalococcoidales bacterium
AATCATCAGACCCAGCACGCTGATGATGGCATAGGCTATCAAAATCAATCTGTTCATCAGTTCATCCCCTTTTATATCACTTAAATGGTAGCCGCAAGCCCCGTATTGTCTTGCGGCGAACAATTTTTCAGGGCAATCCGTAAAGGCAATAACCCGGATGGAAGGTCTTTTAGCTCTCCTTGTTTGCCAGCTTTCTGCGCAGCATTTTTCTGCGCTCCAGCCAGAACAGAGATCCGGCGAGTAGCAAGACCAGCACAATATTCCCCGGTAAGGAAATGCCGGGAACAAATACCGGACTGTGAGTCTGACCGCCCAGGGCATAAAGTGAAAAATGGCCGACTTCAGCCCAGATAAAACCTTCGTAACTCCGTTCGTAAAGGGTGGTGTTGGCGGTATCTACCCCGCTGTTGTTTAAACCTTCCAGGTCGCTGAGCTTCTCCCAGCGGTTCTTAAGACTATTCCAGCGGTAGAGGCATAGCGTGTTTTCATCGATATCGCTGTAATCATCGCAGTCACCGTCCCCGTTCCGGTCCAGGTCTGAGGCTGTGTAGTATACTTTAAACAGTGCCTTTTCAATGTTGCTGAACCCATCGCTCTGTACATTTTCACTGACCTGGATATCCATGTACTTGCCCACATCCAGGTAGTTCCGTGGAAGCCCGTTGCTCACGGCAAGCGACTGCGGCGTGCTGGATTCATCATATCTGGTGATCCTGATGGAGGGCGTCACCCGGCTGATCAGGTTTACCTCAAAATAGAATCCCAGTTCCTTTAGCGCTTCCAGGAAAAAGAAGTCTCTGGCAGTGGGGTAAGTCAGCCGGACGCTGTTTCCGGTGATCTCATACTCCAGGCTTTTCAGACTGGCCAGTACTCTGAAGGCATCACTGTGGTACGGCCGGCTTAACATAATCAACATTTCGTTACCGTTCCAGATGTTTATGCCTGAGGCAAACCTGTTTTGGTCCGAATCTATCATCCTGTTCCTGGTTTCAGGTTCGTTTGACAGCAGGTTCCAGATCAAACTGCTGACAGGTCCATCGCTCTGGGAAGGATACCCCAGCAGGATAATATAGGGCATGGATTGGAAGTTGGGGATCTCGAATAGAGTGCCGGAGGTAACCTCTGTATACCGGCTCAGGTCCTGAATAAGCCGTCTGTATTCAGCCGTCTCCCTGTCGTACAGCACATATACATTCTGAACATGGGTTTTATACGTGTCTGGGTCCTGTGGATCGGCTATGCCGTTGTTGTTGCTGTCAGGGCTCAGGGGATTGGTACCGTACTGCCCTTCCTGAAAATCGGTCAAACCATCATCATCGGTATCCTCATCCAGCGGGTCGGTCCATAACTCGATTTCATCTCCATCTTCAATGCCGTCGCCATCGGTATCGGGCGATAGAGGATCGGTCCCCAGCATTTCTTCCCGTCCGTCGTCTATCCTGTCCTGGTCGGAGTCAGGGTTATTCGGGTCGGTTCCCATTTCGAATTCCCGGTCGTCAAAGAGCAGGTCGTTATCGGTATCAGGCTTAAGCGGGTTGGAATTGAATGATACCTCAAGAAAGTCATTCAGCCCGTCTCCATCACTGTCGATTCGCACCGGACTGGTCCCCATCTCATATTCCTGGTGGTCGGTCAAACCATCCCCATCCGTATCCTCTGCAGAAGGGTTGCTGCCGGTAGCTATCTCCACTCCATCCTCCAGGCCATCGGCATCGGTGTCCTGGTTAATAGGGCTGGTATTCATGTCCTGTTCAAACAGGTCACTCAGTCCGTCGCTATCCGTATCCGCCAGACCGGGGTTGGTCTGCAGGACATATTCCTGGTAATCCGTCAGCAGGTCAAAATCAGTGTCTTCCAGCCATGGATCACTGAAGACCGTCAGGGTTTGAGTCCCGGACGTATCGGTCACGGTGATGTTCCATCCGGCGGCTTCTGCTATATCTGTGAGTCCATCCTGATCGCTGTCCGGCTCACTGAGTTCGAAAAAAACCCTGGCCGCAGGCTGGCTTTCATCCGGATCAAGCGTACCGTTTCCGTCAGTATCCATTGAACGGGGATTCAAACCCAGGCAATACTCCCGGTAATCGGTCAATCCGTCTCCATCGCTGTCAACCTTTAAGGGGTCCGGCCAGACCCTTTGGGTAAAAGTCGACCCGTTATGATCGAAATGGACTTGCCAGCCTTTGTACTCCTGGTAGTCGCTCAATCCGTCACCATCGGTATCCTGGATGGAGGGATCAGTCCGGTACTCTAACTCAACCCGGTCCGGCAGGCCGTCGCCATCGGAGTCGGATTTCAGGATACAGCTGCCGGGATCGATTGGATTAAAGACCTCGAATCCGTCCGGCAGACCATCGGCATCGCTATCATATTTGATCATGGAAGACCGGGCGTCCACCGGCTCCAGCTTCCATTTCTGGTCGTTTGCTGCGGTATATGTTTCCTGTATCACCGCCGCTCCTCCCAGAGCCTCGCCCGAAATACCAAGGACCTTGCCGCTATGCTTGGCCACAATGCGGTAATAGCCCTGGCCGGCCGCTTCCAGCATCCACCTCTGGTCGTCATATTGACCGTAATAGGGTTTGGTCGTGACATTGGCTCCTTCCTGGCTGCTGCCGCCTGCCAGGCTTAAACACCCGCTGCTGTAGCGTGAGTAAATCTGGTAATATCCGCTCCTGTAGATGCGGAACTTTTCACAGGTACCGATGGTATCAGCCGTTGCTGAAAGTATCCCGGGGTACGCTTGCACGTCCGCTGATATATAGTTCCCGTTCCAGGCTTTAAAAGCTACCCGGTTATCTGCCTGTCTGAGCATCTCGAACTGTTCTCTGGTCTCGATCTGCGAGGCTGTTGCCACCACCTCCCCGGGATAATCTACCGGGTCAGCCGAAACGAATTTGCCGTTAAAGGCCTTCAAGGCCACCAGGTTACCTCCAAGACTCACCATCTGAAATCTTTCTTCCGGAGCTTTATAATGGTTGACCGAAGTCACCAGTTCGTTTGAATGGGTCCCGGCGAATTTGCCGTTCCAGGCCTTCAGGGCAATGGCGTTATTATCCAGGTCCGGCGCCAGGGTCCACTGTTGATTGATTTCGCTCCGGGCAGGGTTGACCAGTACATTCGCTTCCAGTGCCGCAGCTTCCAGGGGAAGACCATTTTCTTTATTGACTATACGGTAATAGTCCTTTTCCGCCGCATTTTCGACTCTATTGTAAAGCTGGTCAAGATCAAGGTTTTGAGGCACAATGGCCGGCCAGCTCAGAAAATCATTCAGATTGTCCGGGAGCACATCGAAGAAATAGGTTGATCCCTGCGTCGCCACCAGGGCGGAATGGCTTTCCCGGCTGTGTGTCGCCACGAAAACCTTGTCGTAATAGACCTTGTATTCAGCGCTGAAGAAGATAGTCAAAGGATAGTTAACCATGGCCCTGGAAGGCTGCACCCACATTCCCAGGTCATGTTCCACCCAGCGCGATGATCCGTTATTGGCTGAAGCATAAACCTCACTGTATCTGCCGGAGGGAGAATCATCGGGAATCCGGTATGAAAACGAAGGAGTGTTGTAACTATCATTTACATCTTTTTGGCTGCCTTTGCTGGTTTGCCGGATACTTTCAACGATATGCGCATTTATGTTGATGGTATCCCCTGTTGTCAGTCCATTGTCATTGTAGTCTTCCAGACTAACCTGGTTGTCTTTAATCTCCATGTCTACTTCACTTCTGACATCGAAATCAACCAGGTCATCGATAATTCGCTTCATCACCCATCCCGAACCATAACCAAAGAAACTGGCAATGAAGTCCACAGCCAGTATCCCTAAAGCGACAACCCACCCAACGCTGGGGATACAGGCGATGGCCAATATGGCGGACAGGTATACGATCTCCATTGCCGCATACATGCTGGCCATTGCAAAGCCGAAGCTGCTCCACCCCTCGGTTCCGGCTAATATCAGGAATTCAGCCAGTATGACCAGTAGTGAAGCGACGATCAAAACACGACCTGTGAATTGCAGGCATTTCATGAATTTGGTGCCGTTGACGCGCAAATAGGGACTAAAGTAACGCCCTTCAAAATTCATTTTGTCAGGATTTTTGGTCAGAGCCGCCCGTACAGGATTGTTGTAATTGTTGTATGCATGGTTTTCCGTCGTAAAATCCTTGGCGGCCGTCAAAAGCCGCCGTAATTCCTGGGGCGTTAGCTCGTCTTCAAGACTCATCAGACTACTGATGGATTGTTTTTCGGATTGAGATATATGATGTAATTGTAAAAAGCCGGATGCAAAAGACAAAGCCAGGGTTCCTCTTACCGTAATCTGGAAGTGCTTTCTGAGATAATCCAGGATGTTTTTTTCCAGGGCGATAATGTTCCTGTATTCTTGAAAATCGTTTTCCGGCGGAATGGTGCCGGATATGCCCGTCCGGTTGATCGTTGACTCTCCGGCAGCACAGGACATCAAAAGCAATCCAACATCGGTCTTCTGTTCCGGGCTCCAGTCTCTTGAGGCCATTTCCAGCAGGATTTCTTCCGCCCCCAGGACCTGGCGGATCGCTGTGTCGTACCAGGGCAATTTAAGGGATTCCCAGGTTATTTGAGGGACTTCTGCCAGATTAAAATGAAAGTTGTTTTCCAGAATGTACGTGTCGGTTGCCAGCATATCCATTGCGGTTGACCTGGACCGGCGGGTAAAAGCCAGGGCGACCGGCAGTATCTCCCCTGTACCCAGATTATTGAGTGCCTCCTCGATCATACTGCCCGTGAGGGCTTCCAGGGCAGCATCGCTGTGCGAAAAGTGCCGCACATCGGAGGTTACCTCAATATCATATTCCGGCAACTTCGCCGCTGCTTCGGAAAGCGGTTTACCGCTGTTTAGATACTCGTAACGTAATACGGAATAAGCCCGCAGCGTCTGGTTGAGATCGCTGCTATAAAACAGACCGGCATCGCAGCCGTAGTTGCTCTCCACTGTAAGCCCGGTCAACATGAAATCCTCATGGTATCTGGCCAGGGTTTTCTGTTCCGGTTCGATGTTCCAGCCGGTTTTATAGCGGAACTGGTTGGCACCGCTGGGGGCATCGACGCCCATCAGCAGCAGGTCCAGCTTGCCATCGCCGTCTATATCTGCTATAGCGGCTCCGCCGCCCTCGTTGTCGTCACTTCCCCCTTCAAGACTTATGCCGGTACTCCAGCTGGCAGCCTGACCATCTATCCCTAAGCCCCAGCCGATCTTGAAGCGGAACTGGTTGGGACCCCCCGGCGCATCGACGCCCATCAGCAGCAGGTCCAGCCTGCCGTCGCCATTGATGTCTGCGATGGCCGCATCCCCGCCTTCATTGAGGTCGCTGACGCCGTCTACCCGGATATCGCTGCTCCAGCGTGAAGCAGAGCCATCGTTTTTCAGGTCCCAGCCGATCCTGTAGCGGAACTGATTATGACCCTCCGGCGCATCGATCCCCATCAGCAGCAGGTCCGGCCGGCCGTTGCCGTCTATATCTGCGATAGCGGCCCCGCCGCCTTCGTTGAGGTCGCTGACGCCGGCTGCCTTGATGGAGCTGCTCCAGCGTGAAGCAGCGCCGTCGTTTTTCAGGTCCCAGCCGATTTTGTAGCGGAACTGATTATGACCCTCCGGGGCATCGATACCCATCAAAAGCAGGTCCGGCCTGCCGTTGCCGTCTATATCTGCGATTGCGGCGCCGCCGCCTTCGTTGGTATAGCTGACCCCGTCAACACCGGTACCGGAAGACCACTTTACGCCCGTTAAATCGGACCGGCAGTTGACCATCCATACCAGTCTCCCCTCAGCGTCGATATTCCCGCTCGCTGCGGTTTGAGGATAGTACATCCGGCCGGATAAAGCGACTGTTTTTCCATAATCATCCTCCGCAAAAAGAGGAGTATATATTTTTGTCCTGTCAACCAGGTCCCGGCCTGTTGTATACCAGAAGGAATTGCCCTGGTCGGGATTATCAACTCCCATCAGAAGAAGGTCCGGTTCACCGTTGGCGTCGATATCATAAAGGCTTGTTCCCCCGCCTGAGTTCCGGTCGCCGAGGCCGGGTAAATTGAGAAACGGGCTCCAGGAGACAGGATTTCCCTGTTGGTCCAGGTTCCAGCCCACAGTGCAGGCAAAGCGGTTTCCTCCTTGAGGATTTTCAACTGCCATGAGAAGAAGATCAGGCACACCATTGCCGTCGATATCCCCGATATCCGCACCTCCGCCGGCTGTGTAGTTAGCGGTCTCAGGTCCTAAAATATACGAACTCCAGGAGCCGGCGGATCCGCTGGAATCCAGGTCCCAGCCGATCTTGTAGCGGAACTGGTTGGGACCCTCCGGGGCATCGATACCCATCAGCAGCAGGTCCAGGACGCCGTTGCCGTCGATATCAGCGATGGCGGCCCCACCGCCTTCATTGAGGTCGCTGACGCCGGCTACGTTGATATCGCTGCTCCAGCTTGTAGCGGAGCCGTCGCTTTTCAGGTCCCAGCCGATCTTGTAGCGGAACTGGTTAGGACCCTCGGGCGCATCGATCCCCATCAGCAGCAAGTCCGGCTTGCCGTTCCCGTTGATATCCGCCACCGCCGCACCTCCCCCTTCGGTACTGTTCCCCAGTCCGGGGATTGTTTTCATCCCGCTCCATCCGGCAGGATTGCTGCTGGAATCCAGGTCCCAGCCAATCTCGTACCAGAAGCTGTCAGCTCCTTCAGGATTGTCGATTCCCATCAGCAGCAGGTCAGCTTTACCGTTGGCATTTATGTCGAAAATGATTGAGCCGCCCCCGGAATTGTTGTCCCCCAGACCCCCCCGGTGCGTTATTTCGCTCCAGGGATTGGCGTTGCGCAGTGTGAGATGTTTTTCTCTGACCGTTATCCCATATTCCTTCACATCCGCAGCGTCCGGAGCCTCCCGTTCACTCAACTCCAGCATGGGTACCAGTGTAAGGTCTTCTTTGGATGAGTCCAGGTCCTGCATGGTCCCCTGGATGTCATCATCCGGCCAGTCCCAGCTCTGGGCGCCCAGATTCAGGTGCCCGGCATTTTGAGGCCGCAGCTGGAAGTCGACGTAGGTGGGACTATCGCAATTGGCAATATCCAGGTGGAAGCTGCTGTT
>CAYLVC010000155.1:0-7094 GCA_964387005.1 uncultured Dehalococcoidales bacterium
CCTCCGTCGATATATGGCGTCCGGTCAAAAACGGCAATGAATGCAAGGACGGTTCGTGCGGCCTGCCGGATGCGCCGGGTGATTATGACGAATAAAAGGGTATTCGTCATCACGTTCCAGGGCGTCGCCTTGCGAGGCTAATTTATAAACGATCAGGCCGGTTAAGGACAAACTGCCGGTCTGATGGTTTTTTGGGGCAAAACCGTTGTTTTGAGATAATATATAAATATGGAGAACAAACCGGTCAAGCGTAACTACTGGTGGAGGTTTGTACTGCTCTTCGTTTTGATGAGCATTCTGCCGGGATGCCAGGCGGTAGATCAGACGCCGGATACCGGTTTATCACGGGTCCAGGATGTTACCGCTCAGCAAGCCTTTAGCCTGATACAGGAGAATAAAGGGAATCTGCACTTCGTTATCCTGGATGTAAGGACGCAGGGGGAGTTTTCCGGCGGGCACATCGAAGGGGCAGTGAACCTGGATGTCAGTTCCCCTTCCTTTCGCGATGATATTGCCGGACTGAACAAAGACCATACCTACCTGGTTTACTGTTTGACGGGAATTCGCAGCCGGAACGCCATACGGATAATGCAGGAATCAGGTATCACCCGTATCTATAATTTAGAAAACGGCATCCGGGAATGGACAAGTGAAGGACTGCCGGTTGTCCGTTAATTGTTGTTGGACAATAATGTAACACCTCGGATATAATTATATATAATTAACAATCAAGATAAGGTAAACTTTTGTAAATTACCTGTACGCATATAGTGAAGGATACTAATCAGGAGCCGCACAATGTACGAATTCAGACCGGTTACCGGTCGTATCAAACAGTTGAGGCAGCTTGTCCGCGACCGGATAATCCGGGTAGACACCGAAAGAGCCATGAACCTCACAGAATCTTACCAGAAAAACGCCAGAGTGCCTCCGATCATCAAATTGCCGCTGGCTACATATGATATCTGTTCGAAAATGACCTGCCGGATTGAGGACTTTGAAATCATCGTCGGCAATACCGGCAAACACTTCCTGGGAAGCGGCATTTGGCCGGATTGGGACGCCAGCTGGATATGGAAAGAGCTTGAGGAAGGGAAGCTCTGGAAAGAAGAGGATGACGGGCTTTTTCACCGCCGGGATTCGTCCACCGTACACCTGACTATGAGCAGGCAGGACATCGATGAATTTATGTCCATTCGTGATTTCTGGAAAGACAACTGCGTTACCGCCAGTGCTGACTCCTGGTCACCTGACGGGTTCGAAGATATTGCTGACCTGGGCGTGACCTGCTATCACCGCAATATGGAGCGTGCTAATATCGCCAGCGGGCACCTGGTGGCAGGCTACGAAAAGATCATCAACACCGGCTACAAGGCCATTCGTCAGCAGGCCCAGGACTGGATCGACGCTCACCGGGGCAACCTGATGGGTGATGACATAAACAAATTCATGTTCTACAAGTCCGCCGCCATTGTCTGTGACGCTGCCATGATAATGATTAAAAAATACGGACAGGCATGTTTCGATAAGGCCGCCGGCTGCCGGGATGCAGACCGTAAGGCGGAATTGATGAAAATGGGCGAAGGTCTGATGTGGATTTCAGAGAACCCGGCCCGCACCTTCTGGGAGGCCTGCCAGGGTACGATAATGTACCAGCTTTTGCTATATATGGAAGCCCGGCACCCGGCGCTGGCCTTCGGCCGTTTCGACCAGTATACCTGGCCGTTTCTC
Organism: uncultured Dehalococcoidales bacterium; assembly: GCA_964387005.1. Lineage (GTDB taxonomy): Bacteria > Chloroflexota > Dehalococcoidia > Dehalococcoidales > UBA3254 > CAYLVC01. The sequence continues at coordinate 1,732 of CAYLVC010000155.1, forward strand.
AAAGCCGATCTCGAGGCCGGACGCCTTACCCTGGATGAGGCGCAGGAGATCGTGGATGCCTTTTTCCTGAAGTCCAACGGCTTTTACCGTGTATCCAATCCCAAACTGTCGGCGGTCACCGGCGTCGGCGTTACCTACCACCACACCACGATCGGCGGCGTTGACCGTGATACCGGTGAGGACGCCTCCAATCCCGTCACCTATATGGTGCTGGAGACCATGGGCAGGCTTTTACTCCACGATCCGACCATTTCTTTGCGCATCAACAAGAACACTCCGGACAGAATCTGGGAATGCGCCATCGAGACCACCAGGCTCGTTGGCGGACTGCCGCTCTTCCAGAACGATGAGGTCATTATCCCCGGCATTCAAAAAGAGCTTGGCTATGAGCTCAGGGACGCCCGTGACTACGGCATTATCGGCTGCCAGGAGATCGTCGGCTGCGGAAATGATTATCCCTGCGGCAACGGCATACACGGCAAGTCCGGGCTGACCAGTCACGGCTCTATTTTGCTCTGTGCCATTAACAATGGCGTCAACCCCATGAACAGCGCCTCGGGCGGACTCAAGACCGGTTTTCTTTATGAAATGAAATCTTTCGAACAGGTCAAAGCTGCTTACAAAGCCCAGTTCGATTATTTCACCAGGTGGTCTGTAACCATGCAGAACTACACCGAATATGTTACCATGCCTCTCTCCCCTCATGCCGGCCTCTCCATTTCCATCGAGGGCTGCATGGAGTCCGGCAAGGACTGCACAGCCGGTGGAGCGAAGTACAACTCCTTCGGCGGCACGGCTACCGGCCTGGCCACTGTGGCCGATTCGCTTACCGCCATTAAATACATGGTCTTTGATAAAAAACTCTGCACGGCCAGGGAGTTGTATGATGCCATCATGGCCAACTGGGAAGGCTACGAACTGCTCCGCCAGGAAATAATCAGCAAAGTCCCTCATTATGGAAATGACGATCCTTATGCCGATGAGCAGATGAAGTGGCTGTGCGATATCTATCACGAGAGTTGCCTTGAGTGTTACAGCACCAGGGCCAGATTTTATAAAGCCGGCCTCTACGGGGCTGCCAACCATATCATGCAGGGATCACATACCTGGGCGACCCCTGACGGCAGGAAGGCCGGCGAGGCCCTGGCTGACGGCACTTCACCCGCACAGGGCAGGGACAAAAACGGTCCTACCTCCGTCTTTAACTCAACCTGCTGCTTCGATCACGGTCAATTCATGGACGGCATCGCCCTGAACGTCAGGATCCACCCCAATACCCTCAAGACCGCTCAGGCCAGGAATTCGCTGCGCGACATGACCCGGGCATATTTCGAAAAAGGCGGACTGGAAACCCAGTATAACGTAGTAAGTTCCGAGGTTATGAGGGCTGCCCAGAAGGACCCCGATTCCTACCGTGACCTGGTCGTGCGCATTGCAGGCTACTCGGCTTATTTTATTGAACTCACTACCGCCTTGCAAAACGATGTCATCAGCCGAACGGAGAACTGCCTGGCGTAACCGCGTAGCCGCCTGCTGCCGGCCTCAAACAAAAAATGAATAACCTTGCAAATAAGCCCGCCTTCTCTCAGAGGGAGGGCTTAACTATTTAAGGAGTTATTATTGAAATTGAAATTCGGTTGCGATTACAATGTACCTGTATCCCGCTGCAAAGGACCATAAAAAACTGTTGAGGTGATTAATTGAAAGCAAAATATTTTAAACGAATTCTAGTAGCAGTCCTGGCCGTATCGTTTTTTGTCACGGGATGTTCCTCCGCTGAAACAACCTCTTTACCCACTTCCAGCGCAGCGCCACCCGCACCACCTTCATCTCCTGCCGCCGTGTCCGTCGATGAATCGTTTAACGGTAAAGAGGTCAGGATTGCCGTTGGAGGCTCTTTACAAGTGGAACTGGCCTCCAATCCCACCACCGGCTTTAAATGGGAGTTGACCGGCATCAGCGATCCGGCGGTTCTGGAAAAGGTCAGCGATATCTTCCAGGCTCCCACTGCTAAACAGGCAGAAGGCGAGCCGCCCATGGTGGGAGCCGGAGGTAAGGAATTCTGGCATTTCAAGGCCTTAAAAGCCGGGAAAAGCGTTATTGAGATGGGATACAGCCGTCCCTGGGAAGGCGGCGAAAAAGGAGTCCAAAAGTTCAGCCTCACGGTTATAGTGGAATAGTGATCGCCGGTCTCTGCCGGTGCGATTGTTGCCTCCGGTTTATCAGTTAACCGGTTTTAGAAAGGAGCACCCCATTGTCACGTCTGGAAATAGGTCTGCCGGAAAAATTTATCTTCTGTACCCAAATCCCGATCAGGATCGGGGACATAAACAGGGCTTCTCACCTGGGCCATGTTAATCTGGTCCAGATAGTGGAGGAAGCCAGGGCTCAATTCTGGATCGATTTGGGATACAAAGAAGAAGTGGACTTCAAAAACGGAAAAGGTTTTATTATTGGGGACCTCGGGGTGATTTTCAAAGGTCAGGCTTATTACGGCCAGGTGCTGAAAATCGAAATCGGGGCAGCCGATGTCCGGGAGAAAAGCTATGACCTGAAATACCGGGTTACCGAATGCGCCGGCGGTGCGGAAATAGCCAGGGCGAAGACCACCATTCTGATGTTTGATTTTCTGCTGCAAAAGGTCATTCCCTTGCCGGAGGAGTTGAAAAACAAACTCGCCGGCGGGTAACCCTGCCTGTGAAAAAAACGTTGATATGCGGGAAGTAGTGAAAAAGGGAGGTCGATATGGATACGAGCGAAATGGAGCTCAGGATAAAGGACCTGGAATACCAGGTCGGCAGGTTCAGAGACCTTGAAGCTATCAGGAGGCTGCAAAAAGCCTATGGTTATTATCTTGAGCACTGGATGGCGGACGAGATTGCGGGCCTTTTTTCGGACAGCCCGGATGTCACCTTAAGCCTGTTTGCCGGCATTTATATCGGCAAAGAGTCGATAAAGAGATATTTCCGGGGCGAAGACCCGGACCGGAACCCCGAGTTTTTGCACCAGGTAATGCAGCTTTCGGATATTATCGATATTGCAGAAGATGGGAAGACCGCGGAAGGTAGGTGGTACGGCTTCGGTTCGGTCGCTTTCCCCTCCGGCAAAGGCGTTCGGCCGTCTGCTTTCAGCGGGATATATACCTGCCTGTATTCTAAAGAGGATGGCATATGGAAGATCAGGAAATTACAATGGAATCCCATTTACATGGTGCCGCCGGCCCAGGGCTGGGTTAAGGCGGAACGCATGGCAGCCGTTGATACAGAGCAGCCCAGGAAAAGCGCCAGGCCGGACAAGCCCCGTGAAATCGATACCCGCTACCCTTCGGGCTATATCGTTCCTTTCCATTACAAACACCCTGTTACCGGCAAGAAGACCGGTGAAGAGCAGCGCAACGCATCGCTGAAGCGGGCGGAATGATGTTTTATCCAACAATTGTCACAACCTGGTCTATTGAAATGTGCTGTTCTGCAGCTCGATTGTTTGCTTATCCTCACGAGAAAGACGGATGAATTGTAGTCTGCAAAATATATATATTTGGTGCCATAAGATGTTTCATATTAGCGGGATCGACTCAGTCCGGGTTGCCGGCAGGCTGCGCCAGACAATGAAAGAGTAATGGTTCTCGCTGGCGGCTTAACCAGGCATCTTTATCCGTAATTACCTGTGACGATACATACAATAATGCAGGAGGAAGGCAATGCCAAAAAGACAGAGTGCACTGAAAAACGGAGATATGGTGGTGTTTTTAGCGCCTCCAGAGACTACTGCGACCACAAAGGCGATGCGGGCGCCAATAGAATTAACCAGGGACATAAGGGAAGTAAAGGAAGATTGGGCAAAAGTTACATCCCAAATCGGACAAATGCTTGAGGCAACGGACTCTCAGAAACCAAAAGGCTTTACTATGGACACGCTTGAAATTAGCTTGGGTTTCAGTGCTAAGGGCAAACTGGCCTTTATTGCCGAGGCCGGTGTGCAGGCTTCAGTAAAACTGGTATTCAAGCGGACATCCATATAATTTGAAAACATGGCCTGGGTAATTTTGAGATCATATGGTGTAACATTTACCCACTATATATTATCGGGTAAGAATACTTAATTGAACAAAGATCTGCGTATTTCCATAGTTTTATATGGGGAAATAAGTAACTCCCCTCTTGGCTGGTGGGAATGGTATCTCTATATTGTGTGGCTGAATGAAAAACTGGGCCGTGACCCACATTTCGTGAGTTTGTCAGGAGACTCCTTCCCGCCTGGTACCATGCTGGCCTTTGCGCAGGCTGAGAAAAGACTGAAAAGAGCTGTCGAAGCGGGAGAACACTTCAGGTATTTATCGCTGTATTCCATGCCGGAGCCGTCTATGCCGGCCGGATTCGATCATATCACCTATATGCTGAGGACCTGTTTCAGCAAGCCGGAACGAATCCAGATCACCCTCTTGCCGGAAGATTACCAGAAGCTTGATGCCGGAGAAGTTGTCGATGACCTGAAAAAGTTCATCCGCTTCAGCAACGGGCAGATCTTCGAAATATCCAATTCCGAATTCCCTTTCGGCTATGCAGCGAAATCCAATCCGGCGTCACACTATAAGACGCTTGAAGTCGTCAGGGAATTATAGCTTTTTATTGTTCAACCCGGGTTTGTCCCGGTCAGTCTTCAACGATTCTGTGTTTTTTCATCAATTCAACGGCCTAAGTTTCATATCTCTCATAACTTACCTGATATTTTTGTGGGCGACGGCAAAACCGGAGCCATTCTCAACTGCGCAGGCTGCCGATACCGGCAATTCCAAACTCTGGAATACACCTTTTCCCAGAATGTAGTCACAGGCCTCTCCGGCATTGGTAACCTCAAAACTCATGTCACCGAACCTTTCATCGGGAAAATCGTGTTTATAGGTGGCCACATAATATGCTTCACCGGATTCCATCTGAAAGGACCTGACCAGGATGGCGTCACTCCTGATGATTCCCAGGAATCCGGACCGGTTTGCCAGATCTATAACTGCGGCAATTCGCGGGGTCTTCAAATGGTCGTGTTCGTAGTCCAATCCCAGGAGGACAGCGGAAATAGCGTCACGGACATTCATTCCGCTCTCAAGTTTTTCGATAATCGGATCGGTTTGTGTACCGTTACTCACTACAGCGTACCGCTGGTTTTTCCTCAGACAGTTGTAGGTGATATAAGGGTTGCGGTAAATATCCTGCTCAAAACCTTCTTTTGGAACTATGGCAATCGCCTCTCCGATCCGGACGCTTTTCCGGTTTGGAAAAGACCTGGTGGAGACTCGATACATGGCCGCTAATTTGTTATCCCGGGTATTACCGATGGCTACGATTCTTCCCACGTACATGTTTTTA
>CAYLVC010000156.1:0-5869 GCA_964387005.1 uncultured Dehalococcoidales bacterium
TTTACCCGTCCCATATGGTCGATATCAATCACCTTTACCGTAAGTTCATCGCCGACTTTTACGACATCTTCGACTTTGGCTACGCGGTAATCAGCCAGTTCACTTACATGGACCAGTCCTTCTTTACCTGGTAGTATTTCGATCATTGCTCCAAAATTCAGGATACGGCTTACCTTGCCGGTATAAATGGAGCCAATCTCTATTTCCTTGGTCAGCCCTTCGATGATTTCAATAGCGCGCTGGGCTGATTTTTCATCGGCGGAGCCGATCACCACCGTACCGCTGTCATCGATATCAATGGTGCTCTTGGTCTGGTCAATAATCGAGCGGATCATCTTGCCGCCGGGACCGATGACCGTACCTATTTTCTCAGGATTGATCTTGATCTTGTACATGCGAGGGGCATAGGGGCTCATATTCGCCCTGGGAGCACTGATAACTTTATTCATCACATCCAGAACAAATATCCTGGCTTCATGCGCCTGTTGAATGGCTGCAGTCAGTATTTCAAGACTGATGCCTTTAAGCTTGGTATCAAGCTGGATAGCTGTAATTCCACTGTCTGTGCCTGCCACCTTGAAGTCCATATCACCGTAGAAATCTTCTACCCCGGCAATATCAGTTAATATGGCGTAATTGCCATTATCGTCGGTTATCAGACCCATAGCGATACCCGCAACCTGTTTTTTGATCGGCACTCCGGCATCCATCAATGCCAGGCTGCTGGCGCAGGTGCTGGCCATCGACGTGCTGCCGTTGGAGCCAAGTACTTCCGAAACAAGACGTATGGTATAAGGAAATTCGGCATCACCGGGCACAACCGGTAGAAGCGCCTTCTCTGCCAGTGCACCATGACCTATCTCACGCCTGCCAACCGTCCCGATGCGCCTTACCTCGCCGGTAGAATAGGGAGGCATATTATAGTGATGCAAATAATGCTTGGTCTCTTCTAGTCCAAGACCGTCGAGTTGCTGTCTCTCGCTCATTGCGCCGAGAGTAACGGTGGTCATGACCTGGGTCTCACCCCGGTTAAACAGGCCCGAACCATGAGTGCGCGGGAGCAAACCGACTTCACAGGAAAGGGGACGGATCTCTGTCAGGGCACGGCCATCAACCCGTTTCGACGTTTCCAGAACTGTACTTCTGAGCTGTTTTTTCATCAACGACTCAAAGGCATAGCTGATATCCTCTGAAGCGTATGTCTCTTTCAGTTTTTCCATAATTTCCGCTTTAAGGAGCTTAGTTGAGTTTTCACCCTTCTCCTTATCGGCTACAACCTGCTGGGAACCGGCACTAACCATCCCGGCTACCGCCGCCATGACTTCCGGCTTATCCCAGGCTGGTGGAGCATCGAATTTGGGCTTCTGGATTCCCTTCAGGAATTCTTCCTGAAGCTCTAAAACGGCCTGGTTAGCCTCATGGCCAAACTTCATGGCATCGGCAATAACCTGTTCCGGCACCTGGCTGGCGCCGGCTTCAACCATGTTGACGTTCTTACGGGTACTGCAAATCAACAGATCAAGAGAGCTTTCGGCCATTCTTGGTAAAATGGGATTAAGTTCCAGCTTCCCGTCGAAACACCCTACCGTAATTCCGGAAACAGGCCCGTCAAAAGGTATTTCAGACATACTCAGGGCTGCGGAAGCCCCGATTAAACCCAGCAGGTTCGGGTCATTTTCCTGGTCGGTTGAAAGGACAGTGATGATGACCTGTGTTTCATTGCGCCAGGTCTTGGGTAAAAGCGGACGGATCGTCCTGTCCGTCAAACGGCTGGCCAGTGTGGCCTCCTGGGTCGGACGGCCCTCTCTCCGAATAAAACCGCCGGGAATCTTCCCAGCGGCATAAAGTCTTTCTTCGTAGTCAACTGTTAGCGGAAGGAAGTCCACTCCTTCCCTGGGTTGGGGACTCATTACGGCAGTTACCAGAACAACCGTTTCCCCGTAACGGACAACAACCGCACCATTGGCCTGTTTGGCCACCTTGCCTGTCTCAATTGTCATCATCCGTCCTGCGATTTCTCGTGACACCAATTTAGGTTCTATCAAATACATCTCCCCTATTCTACTTGCGTAATCCAAGCCCGGAAATAAGCTGATGATAACGGTCCACATCTTCTTTGGCCAGGAAATTCAGAAGCCTTCTTCTCTGTCCAACCAGCCTGAGCAGACCGCGTTGGGTACTGAAATCATGCTTGTTGCCGGCCATATGACGGGTCAACTGATTGATCCTGGTGGTAATCAACGCCACCTGGATTTCAGTTGAGCCGGTATCACCCTCTTTCAATTTGTAAGATTCAATAATGCCTGTTTTCTGTGCTTTAAACAACTCTAACCCCCGTTTTTTCTAACGTCTCATATTCTAATTCATTTTCCATAAATCATAAAATTATACCATATGTATGATTCAAGTGTAAATTTTACAGGCAAAAAACAACATCTTTTAACTTATCAGGCTGCAATACATCAGCCTCTCTGTTTTTTATGTATTCTTCCCTTTGTTATTTACCCCTATCTTGGCTTCATCCCAGAGTCCGTTCTGCTCTTTAAAAGACAACTTGCCCAGGTCCAGACCCCTTTCGCGGCAGAGTCTTTCCATATAGCTGAAACGCCGGTAAAACTTGTTATTGGCCTGTCTTAAAGCTGCCTCAGGATCAACCTCCATTCGCCTGGCAATATTGGCCAGAGTGAAAAAAAGGTCGCCGAACTCATCGGTCTTTTCTTCCTGATTAACGGAAGCGGTCAGTTCCTTTACCTCTTCAGCCAGCTTTTCGATCACCCCGTCGATGTTTTCCCAGTCGAATCCCACCTGGGCGACGCGCCGCTGAATGTCCTGGCTGTAGGCCAGAGCCGGCATATTTCTCGGAACACTGGCAAGCATCGAAGCTTCAGGTTGGCGCTCGTCTTTTTTGATTGATTCCCAGACCTGTACGACTTCTTCGGCGCTTTTTACTGTTTTGCCTCCAAAGATATGGGGATGACGCCGTACCAGCTTGTCATTTATCTGTTTGAGAACATCTGTCAGTTCAAACTCACCCTTTTCCGCGGCTATTTGAGAATGCAGCATGATCTGAAGCAACAGGTCGCCCAGTTCCTGGCTGAGTTTTTTGTTGTCCTTTTCATCCAGGGCTTCCAGCACTTCGTAGCTTTCTTCCATGAGAAACTCTTTTAGAGACTCATGGGTCTGTTTTTTATCCCAGGGGCATCCATCCGGTCCTCGCAGCCTGGCAACTATTTCCACCAGGCGCGCAAACTCTTTTTGGCATTGGTCGTTCAAGCTAAATTCCTTTCGAACCCTATTGATATTGCCTGGCCAGATCAGGATCGTAGGCCGCCCTTCGGCCTGTACACCTCTTCTGGGTACACATACGGCAGCTTATGAATTTGGTCTCTTTGGAAAAGTAGATACCCGAATGAGATTTGGTGGGTACCAGGGCGCAGTATTCCGTAAGCTCCAGACCGATCCGGCTTTTCACATCACCCAGAATGGCAAAAATCAGCCTGTGCTGCGTGGAAGGAAAAGCCTTGATTTCACCGGGGTTAAGGCTGGATATGTCCCCCAGTTTATATTTTTCCTTCAGCTTATCTGTGAGATAGGTCGTTGCACTGAATACCAGCGCCATTTTTATCACATCCAGGCTGTAGCGCTTCATTACCTCCGCCGCCGGGATTTCCACCGCCTCTACCTCCCGCCCACAGGTAGCCACACATACGAAAGCCGTATCTACACCCTCCAGGGTATCCCGGATCAGGCGGCCGTTGAACTTTACACCGTCAATTTCCAGCGATTCCGCCTCTTTTTTTTCGACGCAGCACACCTTGTACATTGCCTTTGGCCTGGCTAGAGGTTTCACGGTCTGGAGCAATTCACCGATGAACTCTTCATAACGCCTGGTATCTCCATGTAAATGCATCTGCTTGATCACCGCATTCACATTCAGATCAACCGGTATTTGATCCAGAACAACCACTCCATCCGCAGATTCCAGCATTCTCTATTCCTTCGCCTGTCATTACCTGGTCAAATATGGTTTTGATATACTTATTATAGAAGATTCCGGGAAGTACTGCCATTTGATGACAAAAACGGTTCATTAATACTCAGTGTCTTGTTAATGCAGGTTGAAGTATCACAATTCCCGTACGAAATCGAAGACTGCCTCGCAAACCTTTTTGAACTGATCGCGGCGGATATTATGACCGGCTCCCGATATCCGAACATGCTTAAAAGGTCTGCTGCCCTGCCATAGCCGGGCAGCCTGTTCAGCCGTTTTTTCGCTGACAACGCCTCTCTCAGAAGTCAGCAGCAAAGCCGGACAACTGATCCTGGGTACAAGCTCTACGTATGACGGCCGGTCTATCTGTATTTTTTGAAATACGGCCGGATCAAACTGTAACTTTGACTCTGCCCAGGGAATAATCTCCGCTTCAAACCAGTGCGGATTGGCCTTCCGGCATTCATCTATCAACTCTTCTCTGGTATGTTTCCCAAATCCGCCCAGGAATCTGGCTACGAGTTCCCGCTGTTTGTTTTTTTCCTCCTGGCTCAGCGCCTTGAAGGCTTCATGCGAATTCCAGCCGGGGTCCTCCAGGATTATTGCCCCGGTTAAATCCGGGTATTGCACCGCCAGGCTGACTGCCGTTCCCGCTCCCATGGAATGCCCCATTACCACAGGATTTGCCAGTCCAAGCTGCTGTATCAAACCCGCTGTCTGTTCGGTATAATCAGTGAAATTGAAAGCCGGACCCAGCCTGTCTGATTGCCCGTGTCCCTGGGCATCAGGCATAACTACATCAAATTGCACAGCCATAACCTCCGCCATGGCTGTCCAGCAAAGACCGTTGTCCGATGCTCCGTGAAGAAGAACAAAGGGAGGTTTGTTCCCGCCTGTACGGTAGTAGTGGATTTTAACCCCGTTAAGCCTGACATCACCCTGCGCAAAATGCACCACCGGCTCCTCGCTTACAGATAATACTGTCTATTTTACCCCGCCGGCTCAGACAGTTTCAATCCCTCTTGAATTTGATCTCTGATGATCTCAAAAAAGGCATTGACAAAAACCAAATGCATGCTAGAATGTTAAGTATTCCTCAGAAATTTGTTCCGGCTATTTTGTTTTGGGAGAGTATTGTTATTTATGATCCGTCACTGCTTAAAGCTGATAGCCCTGGGGCTTATCCTGTTTCCGGAGCCTGTTTCAACGGCAGTTGGAATTATTATGTTAACCATCATACTGGCTTTACCGGGATACAAAAAGCTGAGCAAATTTAAAAACCTCGAAGAATTAGCCCGGAGATCTCTGAGAACTCCCCAATGCACAAATTCTGAGCACTGGACTTCACCGAAAAAACAGGTTGTTCATCATGAGTTGAAAGGGCAGGTTGAACCAACCCTGCTATTAAACCAGGCGGTATGTTCAACAAGTTCCTGGTTTGATAACCGCAGTGTGAACGGGAATGTGCTCTATCATACGCTGAAGAACAGTATCCCGCAATATGAAGCAGGTTCAACCATGTTCAAAACCGCTGGTCACGGCGTAATTAGCCCGGACATAAACAGAGTAGTACCTGCCCATACATTGAAAATAGACAACCTTCGGCTTCCTGAAGCCAGGATAAAATCAACGGCATCTGACAGGTGGATAAGGCATTTCTACACACCGGATGAGATTGTCCTGCATACACTGAAAACTAACAACTAACCGCCGCATGCGGCCTCATCCGGCCTGTTGACAAAGGCCTATTTTGCGTAATAGAATAAAAATACTTTTTCAAAAGAGGCAAAGAAAATTCTGATGTTCACGGCGATTTGGACCAATACTAATCCGGTTGATGTCAGGCACTGCATGGTAATGCGGCGGGCCTGTTATGCT
>CAYLVC010000156.1:5879-7083 GCA_964387005.1 uncultured Dehalococcoidales bacterium
ACCCTGAACAACCAGATAACCCAGACAGAAAGACACTCAGGCCCGGGAAAATTAATTCCCGGGCTTTCGTTTTTAAGGAGGAGGACATGGAGCGGAAATATATTACTGAAAACAGGCTCGGACGGGAGCGGCTGGAAAAGCTGGTTGACGGGATCACGGAGCAAGAATTGAGACTGACCCTTTACACGGAAGGGTGGACTATAGCCTCAGCTCTGGCCCATCTGGCTTTCTGGGACATGAGGCGGCTGCTCCTGGTGCGCAAATGGGAAAAAGAAGGCGTCTCACCTTCACCCATAGATGAATATCTGGTGAATGACGCACTCTTACCCTTTTTCCTGGCACTTGACCCCCGCAAAGCGGCGGACCTTTCTGTCTCAATAGCCCGGGAGCTTGACCGTGAACTGGAGCGGCTTTCGCCGGAATTGTTAGCGACTATCAGCAGTCTGGGAGACCGCCATGCCCTGGACCGCTCCGTCCATCGCAGGATGCATCTGGATGACATTGATAAGATATTAGGTGCCATGCGGAAAATGCCTGGTTATGAGGTGTAACAATGAGTGATACCCGGGACCTGAATTTAGAGACTGAAAGACTGACCTTGAGAGAGTTCCAGGAAGAAGATTGCCAGGCGGTCCAGGAATATGCCGCCGACCCCGAAGTAGTGCGGTATATGCCCTGGGGACCCAATACCGCCCAGGATACCTTGGTTTTCATCCGCAAAGCCATTGCCGGGAGAAATGACTTTCCCCGGCTGTCCTTCGACCTGGTTCTGATCGACAGACTGGATACCAGGCTGATAGGGGCCTGCGGAATTTATGTCCGTAATACCGGAAACAAAGAGGGCGAGATCGGTTATGTACTTAACCGCTGTTTCTGGAACCAGGGTTATGTCAGCGAGGCTGCCCACAGGCTGGTTGCTTTCGGTTTTGAAGAGTTGAAACTGCACCGTATATACGCTACCTGCGACCCGTCCAATACCGGTTCCTACCGGGTCATGGAAAAAATCGGCATGCGTAAAGAAGGACTGCTCAGGGACCATAAGTTGATGAAAGGCAGGTGGCGTGACTCCCTTATTTATTCCATCCTGGAAAATGAAGGCACTGAACGGAAAGAAACCAAACACGATTCTAAAGGAGACAGTTAATATGAAATTTGGTACATCAGGCGGGACCGGCAACATCATGAACAATTCAGTCCCATTTTC
>CAYLVC010000157.1:0-7068 GCA_964387005.1 uncultured Dehalococcoidales bacterium
TAGTACGCAGGATAGTATTGGGGTACAAATCCGAAGATCGGATGCACCGGTTCACCCTTCAGCCACCACAACTTCCGGTAGTCCTTTTTCAGAGAGGTGATCCGGCGGCTATCTGCAACCCTGTTCAAGTAAAGATAAGATGAAGAATCGAAGAATATTTGTCGGAGGTGCCAGCTATGCCAGGAACCGGTAAAAAATCAGCAGCAGCAAAATACAAAATAAAGGTTGAAAAGAATGTCATGGTGCCCGTGCGTGACGGCGTTCGTATGGCGGTGGATATCTACCGCCCGGACGCACCCGGCAGGTTCCCTGCCCTTCTCGGCATGAGCCCCTACGGCAAGGACATCCAGACTTTGCCCTATCCCTTCCCTCAGCCTGCCCCGGATTACAGCCAGTTCAAAACAGCCCTCTGGGACGGCAATATCGAGGCCGGGCCCACGGAAGAAATCGTGGCGCGGGGTTATGTCCACGTGATAGGCGATCTGCGGGGAATGGGGAACTCGGAGGGTGAAGGGACTTCAGACGGGGCGGAAGAAGGACGGGACTATGCGGATGTGGTGGAGTGGCTGGCCAAACAGCCCTGGAGCGACGGCAACATAGGCGGCATAGGAATGTCTTACTTTGCCATGACTCAGGTAAACGCAGCGCTGGAACAACCGCCCCACCTCAAAGCTATCGCTCCGTTTTTCCTGCACCATAGAAACGTCCCCACCAACGGCATTATCTCCCCGATTCATTTCTGGCTGTACGAAGGCCGCGACGGCACCAGCGGGTATGCCCCCAAAAACGTCGTTTCCCATCTGGTGAAGACCTTGCCCAAAGCTACCCTGGACAAACTGGTACAGAATGTCCTGGATAAAAATCCCGACCTGCAGTATGATGCCCGCCTGTGGAAACTGCTGATTTACCCCAATAAAAACCCCCTCTGTTTTGACGACCTTATTTATCAATTTAATACCGAATTCTTCGGCGAACAAAAACGGCCGAATTACCGTGACAGGATCAAAATCCCGGTCCTTTTGGGATCATTTGGCCCGCATGCAGGTTTCAATTTGTTTACGCAGTTGAAATCTCCCAAAAAACTGGTTATGTGGTCGCCGCAGGAATACGAGCCGCGGCCCTGGCGGACGGGCATCGATATAGTCCTCAGATGGTATGACTACTGGCTGAAAGGCAAGAAAAACGGGATCATGGACGAGGCCCCGGTCAATCTATTCCTGATGGGAGCCAACCGGTGGCGCGATGAGCACGAATGGCCTCTTTCCAGGACGAAAAAAACAGAATACTATTTGCGCACCTGGGAGCGGCTGTCGCCCGAACCCGAGGTTAAAAATGATTTTCCTGACAGCTACCTTCAGGAACCGATCTTTGTGTCGGCCCGGAGAGGGGGCCTGAAATACCTGTCCGATCCTCTTCCTGAAGACCTTGAGGTCACGGGAAATGTGGTCGTGTACCTGTATGCCGCCATCGACCAGGATGACACCAATTTCAGAGTGAGGTTGTCTGATGTAAACGAGGCCGGAATCGAGACTACCTCGCCGCACTCGCTGACCGAATCCTGGCTGAGAGCCTCTTTCCGGGACCTGGATAAAAAAGCCTCCACTCCTGACCGTCCTGTACTCTCCGGAAAACAAAAGCCGGTGGCGCCGGGCGAAATTTACGAATATGCCTTTACCCTGCCGGAAATCTCCAACGTTTTCAGAGCGGGACACCGTATTAAACTGGAGATTTCCAGCATGAATTCCGGCAAAGACCCGGATGCCCACACCAGCTCCTATGTGCTTTCCATCAGCCGGACAACGGTGCACAGGATCTACCGGGACAGCGAACACCTTTCACGCCTGGTATTGCCGGTGATCCCAAAAGATTAAAGAAGGTTAGAGCGACATCCCGGTAAGGGGAAAATCTCAGGCTTCAGGCAGGGCCGGGCAACCGGCTCTGCCGTTAGTGCTGTTCGCCTTCTGTTAAATAATGATCAGCCTGTGGTAATCAGGAGCAACAATAGTCACGCGCGACAATAGTCACGTGTGATAATGATCACAGAGTGATAGTGATCATTGTTTAAATTCAATATTTGCTTTATGGTAGTTATATGGAACCAGGAACAAAGATTCTGCCCTGTAAGCAGCTCTGCAAGGTTTAAGTAAACAAAAGGAGAAAATGAGGTGGTTAAAGTAGTCTTGATTCATCGAACAAAAGATGTTGAAAGCAGCAAAAAGCTGGTTAGACTGATCAAACAAGTCCGCACCGTGGCAAGCAAACAGCCTGGGTTTATTTTGGGCGAGACGCTGGTGAATACCGAAAATCCCTGTCACATCATAGTAATCTCAACCTGGAAGACCGCCGAAGACTGGAAAGCCTGGGATGAATCGTCAGCCCGGGAGGCCACCAAGCCGGACATCCAGGCACTGCTGACAGAGCCCTTCGATACCTTTGTGCACCCTGAACCAGCGGTCTGGAGAGAGGACCTGATGCACATCTTTTAATTGAAAAGTTTAGTCTGAAATAAATAAAGTGCCGGGAGAAAGACCAATGTTTAAAGATATTATCGAACACAGGACCAAAGACCGGGAATCCGCCAAAGCACTGATAAAAGCGATTATAGAAGTCCGCAAGGTTACCGCCAGACAGCCGGGATTTATCAGTTCAAACGTTTACGCGGATGCCTCCGATTTCCGTCATGTCATGATAATCACAACCTGGGAGGCCAAGCAAAACTGGGAAGCCTGGGATAAATCGGCTGACCGGGCTGCCACCAGAAAGATTGTAGAGCAGCATCTGGCCGAGCCTTTTAATGCCATTACGCTGGGACCGTCGGTGATTTTCAGAGATGAAACAAGTTCAAGTGCGGTTAAGTAAAAAGGGAGGATGAACATGCAAAAATGCATTATATGTAAAAAGACGATCCCGGGCGACCATGAACTCTGTGATGAGCACCGGAATATCCTGAATTATATTTTCGAGGCTTGCGATCAAGACCCGGAGGTTCGCCGCAGGTGGGAAAGCCTTCTGGAACTTGTTAAAAATAAAGGCTACGATATAACAAATAGCAATGATGTTGATGAAGTATTTAGTTTTATTGAAGAACTCAAAGCATAATATATGTTACATCATGAGTAGTCGTTCTGACAGGTGGTATTTTTCAGAAGAAACCATGGTCCGGAATGTTTGACTAGGTTATCCTGTTTTGTTATACTCGCTGTAATTGAAAGTAGCTTTCAATTACAGCGAGTCTTTTATTAATTAATATGAAACTTACAGCCAACAAGATAGCCGGTATTCTCAGGGAAAACGGATACAAACTGACTCCGCAGCGCCATGCCCTGTTGAAGGTCATTGCCTCTCACCACGACCATTTATCTCCCGATGCCCTCTACGAGATAACCCGGCAGCAATATCCCGGCATTGGCCGCGTGACCATTTACCGCACGCTGGAACTGCTCTCCAAATTGAACCTGGTGTGCCGCGTCCATGCACCGGATGGATGCCGCAACTATATGATGAGAAGGCCGACCGGGCATCACCATCACCTGGTCTGCTCCGAATGCGGAAAGGCAGTGGATTTCACGGGCTGCGATCTTAGCAGCCTGGAAAAGACCCTGGCTGAACAAACAGGCTTTGTTATCGAAGGACATCTGCTCGAAATGTACGGCAGGTGCCAGGAATGCCGGGGAACTACGACTATTTAGAAAGTCCCTTTTGCCTCAAGCCACAGGTAAGTTAATGTCTTTTACCAGGTGCAATACCTGCCCGGAAAAATACAACCGCTCATAGACTGAATACGGTTCAGTTTTCCCATTCAAACTATTATACTTGTTGTTGTATTATAATAATTAAAAGTGCAGTTGTTTAAAGTTCAGCCATTAAAGGATAGCGGAAAGAAATGACACGCATATTACAGGACAAAGCTACAGCCACCAGGCTGCAAATCCTGATCGAAATTGCTGCCGGGCAGCCTGATATACAACAAAAGGACATAGCCAGGCGGCTGGAAATAACACCCCAATGGGTCTCAGAGTATATGTTGAAATTCGTTGAAGAAGGGCTGGTGGTTTCCGAAGGGCGGTCAAAATACAGGGTAACCGCGGAGGGTGTAGACTGGCTTTTAAAAATGTTAAGAGAGCTGCGGGAATACTTCTCCATGGCCGAGAAGATCGTCCGCAACATCAGCATCTGCGCCGCCATGGCCGACTGCGACCTGGTTAAAGGGCAGCAGGTTGGACTCTGGATGAAGGACGGACTGCTTTATGCCGGGACCCTGGCAGGACAAAACGCCCGGGGAATTGCCGTTATGAGCGCCGGGGCGGGAGAGGACATCGGCATATCTAATATTGAAGGAATAGTCGATCTGGAACCGGGCAAAATCACCGTTTTGAAGATTCCCGGCATTCGCAAAGGCGGATCAAGAAATGTTGATCTGGTACGCCTGGGCAAGGAATTGAGCGGTGAAAGGTTTATCGGCGCCATCGGCATAGAAGCCCTGGTAGCCCTCAAGCAGACAGGAATAGAACCCCAATATATTCACGGCACCCGCGACACTATCGTTACGGCGGCCCAGAGCGGCATTTCATCCGTGGTGGTCTGCGTGGATGATGAAATACCCGAACTTCTGACTTCATTAGGAGAACACCACCTGGGCTACAAGCTCCTTGAACTGGGAAAATCCAGCTGATTCCCGGTCAATTCATGAGTGCCTCTCAATCTCAAGATCCTTCAGTAGCAACAAACCACACCGGCAGCTTATAAATACGCACCGTTCTATCACTATCGACAGTTTTTCGCATAAACATTATTTCCTCAGGTTCATCCATCAGTGTCCTCAAAACAGTTCGGATGAATCCGGAACAAGTTCAAAACGAATCAGGTTGGAAACCCCCGGAAATTTGTCATTGACAAGCTGCACCCATGGTATTATACTAAACTTGATTATAATCAATAAAACTTGATTATATTCATTTTTGTTTTACAACCAATGTATTGATTTTTCAACCCTGTAAACCGTCTATACAGCCCTTTCGGCCTTTAGCCTGCGCGCGGGAGAGAAAACCGGACCTGCAATGAAAAAAGAACCATCCGCAATATAGACCTTGATCTTTTCCGGCAATCTTGCGGACAGGCAAAAAATATTATCTGCGTATTTTAGTAAGTAAATCTGTAATTATTATTTAATATACACAATTATTATTTAACTTAATTGGTACGATAAAATATTTGAATGTGTTAAGGAGGATAAACTGTTGATCCGTAAAGCGAAAGGACTCATGGTGCTGTTAATGGTTCTGATTATCTGCCTGACGGCACTGCCGGCTCAGGCAGTACTGGCCGATGAGGGTGAATGGCCTCAGTTCCATAATGATGCGTCTCTTGTCGGCACATCCTCCGGTGAGGCCCCGGATGACAACAATCTGAAATGGAGCAGTGCGGATATAGGCGCCGTGTCGTCCTCGTCCGTAGCCATTGCAGGCGGTAAGATCTTCGTCAACTGCGGAAACGCTCTGACCTGCCTGGATGAAAACAGCGGCGAGCAGCTCTGGAGCCAGCCCATCACCTCCAGCAGCGTCTGGGGTTCCTGGAGTTCTCCGGCGTACAGCAGCGGGCGGGTTTATATCGCCACGGACAAAATTTATTGCTTTGACATGAATGGGGGAGAGGCTCTCTGGAGCTTTGAAATGGACAGTGATGCCTGCGATGGCAGCGTCACGGTGTCCGGAGGTTATATCTTCGCCCAGGACTGGGATTCCAGCGGCAGCCGTTGCTACTGTCTGAACGAAAGCGATGGGACATTGAAATGGCAATTCCCCGTAGCCGGCTACGGGCAGGGAACACCTGCTTGCTCCGATGGAAAAGTGTACTTTACCAGCTGGGGCAATGTCAGCGGCAATGTCTATTGCGTGGATGTCTCTTCGGGAAATGAAGTCTGGCACACCCACTGGCTTCCCGGTGGTGATTTGCCGGACTGGGATACCTGCGGCTCTCCCTGCGTGGCTGACGGCAAGGTCTTTGTAACCACCTACAATTTTTATGGTTTCGGCGAACTGGTGGCCCTTAATGCCGCTGATGGCAGCTTTGCCTGGGACTGCAAGGCCGCGGCTATTGAAAGAACGGACTCAACTCCTGCCTTCTATGACGGCAGAATATACCTCTGCGGCGGTTGCACAGGCTACTCCGATGAGGGCTCCAGGACTTACTGCTTCGATGCAACCAGCGGTGATTTGATCTGGCGGACAGCCACGGGAACGGAAACCGGTGCTCTGGATGTGGGCAACTGGACCTGCTCGGCGGTCGTTGCGGACGGCAAGGTCTTCGTGGGCAAACCGGACCCGGACGATTATTCCAACTGCGCCGGGACCTGTGCTTTGAGCACTGTCGATGGCAGCCTGGTCTGGAGCAGCCAGTACGGAGGTTCTTCTCCAGCGGTCTGCAACGGAGCGGTTTTTACCATTGATGAAGGCAAAGTCTGGGCCTTCGGCAGTGCAGATGATTCTGTTACCATCAGCCTGCGCGCAACAGGTCTTGATGGCGATATCTTCAACATAACCGGTTATTCTCTGCAGCCCGGGGATGTCACGGAAGACGGAATCACCCTGGATAAACAGACCGCCATGGGAGCGCTGGTCTACTACTGCCAGCAAAATTCCCTCGACATCACTCTTCAATCATCCGAATATGGCACCTATGTTTACCAGATCGGCAGCAATACATCCGATGAAAACAACTGGATGTACTATGTCAACGGCTCCTCTCCATGGACCGGCGCAGACCAGTATTCACTCACTGATGGCGATGTACTGCACTGGGTCAACTATCTGCTGGGGCGCTATAGCCTGAGTCTATCCCTGGACAAGACCTCGATTATGTCCGGTGATGAGATCACGGCTGCCGTCAGCTTCACCAACGGTGACGGGCAAACCGTGCCTGCCGGCGCAGCTCAGATCTACGTCAGCAGCAGTACGGACGGCTACGGCAATCCGGCGGCTACGGGCTCACCCGCCGGTCAGACCGATTCCAGCGGCAGCCTGACCTTTACCTGGAACGAAACGGGAACCTTCTATCCTTACGCCGAATGGA
>CAYLVC010000158.1:0-6696 GCA_964387005.1 uncultured Dehalococcoidales bacterium
TGATATTCAGGCTCGATGTATGAAGGAATGATTCCTATTTAATTGCCGGAATAATAGATATAACCGGCCTTTATTTAAGGTCGGTCAATACGGACTCGTCCAGGGGAAAACCATTGGCCTCCGTGGGAAAGGCGCCGGTCCTGACCTCGTTCTGATATTCCGTCACCGCTTCCTTGATGATATCGGTCAGATGAGCATATTGTTTGGCGTGTTTGGGCACAAAACCCGTAGTAAACCCCAGGGCATCGTGTATGACCAGGACCTGTCCGTCACAGCCGGGGCCGGCCCCGATACCTATAGTGGGTATGCCCGCTTTTTGAGTGATTAAAGTGGCCAGCGGAGTAGGGACTGTCTCCAGGACTACCGCAAAAGCTCCGGCTTGCGCGAGGGCGATGGCATCGTCCAGCAGCTTTTTCGCTACCTCGGGCGTTTTACCCTGGATTTTGTATCCACCTAACTGATTTCTGGATTGCGGTGTCATGCCGATATGGCCCATGACAGGGATGCCGCAATCCACTATACTTTTAACTGTATCAGCCACAGTTACTCCGCCCTCCAGTTTGACGGCCTGTGCTCCGCCCTCCTGCAAAAAGCGGGCGGCGTTCCGCAGGGCTTCTTCACGATTGATCTGATAGGTCATAAAAGGCATATCGCCTATAACCATCGCGTTTTTCACGGCCCTGGTGACGGCTTTGGTGTGGTGCAGCATCTCTTCCATAGTCACCGGGATCGTAGAATCGTAGCCCAGGACGACGTTTCCCAGGCTGTCACCCACCAGAATAAGAGGAATCCCGGCTTCATCTACTATTTTGGCTGTGGAATAGTCATAAGCCGTCAGCATGGCGAATTTCTCGCCCTTGAGTTTCATCTCTTTTATCCGGCTGATATTTACTTTCATCTAACTGCCTCGCAAAATGTCCAATGCCTCTTCCACCACACCCTTGGTGTGGGTAATTTTGTTCTCGGCGTCGACGTAGATCAGGCGGGGATGATAATCGCGTGCTTTCTCTTCTTCAACGTCACAGTAGGTCAGGATGATAACAATATCACCTTTGGCTACCAGGCGGGCGGCTGCGCCGTTAAGACAAATATCTCCACCGTTTTCTTTACCTTCGATTGCGTAGGTGCTGAAACGAGCGCCGTTGTTGATGTTAAGGATCTGTACCTGTTCGTAGGGCAGAATATCAGCGGCATCCATCAGCTTTTTGTCAATGGTGATACTGCCTTCATAAGCGATGTTGCCATCAGTGACGCGGGCTCGGTGAATTTTACTTTTTAGCATTGTACGCATTTGTTGTCCCTCTCGATAATAGATTTCAAAGACTGCTTCAATATGTCTTCGAGTTCCCTGGCCTGGTGCTCGTTTATTTTCCCTTTGGCTAAAGCTACCGGCAGTGTTTGTAATCCGAGTTCGCTGTAGGCGGGAAGAATTTCCGGTGCGATCTCTTTCAGTGTATTCAGGTGTATCTGTATGGTGCCGATATCGCCCCTGGCAATCGGGCCGGTCAAGGCTGCGGGAACGCCCAGGTTTTCGATATTGTTGATGGTGCCTTTAAGCAGCGGCAGAAGTGCCTGAATGGCCTCTTCACGCGGGATTCCGAAGCTGCCCCACAGGTCCGAGGCCAGCTTGACCAGCGTAACCAGGTAATTGCAGGACATCACGGCGGCAGTGTGGTAGGCGGCTTTATCCCCGGCTCCCAGTTTGATCCAGTGGCCTTCAAGGGCCAGCGCCATCTCTTTCAATATCTCCAGCAAGGGGTTTTCAGCCTCAAGGGCAAAAGCCGAACCGGGTAAATTCTCGATGGCTTTCTGAATGCCGGCAAAGGTCTGAAGGGGATGAAAAGAACCTGCATGAGCTCCGCAGAGCCTGGCTGCTTCCAGAACGTCCAGGGAATCGGCCCCGCTGCAGTGAACGACATATTGGCCTGCATGCCAGTGTACTTCGTTAGCCACTACCGGTATTGCGTCATCCGGAGTAGTGATAAAAACAAAATCAGCATTGTCGGCAACGCCCTGGGAAGAATCGTATACCTGGCCGCTGCCTACCGCCTGTACCAGGCGCAGGGCTGATGAGCGGCTGCGGCTGGACACTGCCTCAATGCGGTAGCCCTTTTGGCTTAACCTGACAGCCAGGGAAGTACCTACCGTTCCGGCTCCGATAATTCCTGTTCTCATCATTTCACTCTTACCTCTTTACAGATTAAAGGTAAAAAAAAGCCTTCTCCGATTGACCAGAGAAGGCATGTGAAGCATTCGATCTAACTGCCGTCTCGGTCGTCTCCGATCCAAGCGACTCAGGTAATTATGACCAGATAAATCCGGCTCACCGCCCCGTTTGCACGGAGTCGATGGCCTTTTCAACTAACATGTTATCAAAGGTAGCACACCTTGTCAAATTTATAGTTGATAAGCATGTCGTATAAGCCGTACACAACCAAAAATTAGCCTCAAAAGAACCATTTAGAGGACTTCTTATGGTTCGTAATGTTCCGGGAGGCAGCCTGAACAACGCCATTTGAAGAATTCTGTTTGGCGGTGGTTGAAATGAACAGAAGTAAAGCTTACAATAACCGGAAGCGGTTTATTCTTTATCCTGAAACTTAGAGGCGCCGATTCCTATGACTGATAGAGTTGTTTGCAGATACTGCGGCTCGGAGGCCGTAGTGAAATATGGCCTGTTTGAAGGCATACAACGTTACTGGTGCAAAGCCTGTGAAAGGAAATTCAGGGCTAATGACAATCCTTTCTTAATGAAAACATCCGCTGCTCAGGTATCTTCAGCTTTGAGTATGTTCTTTCAGGGTGAGAGCATCAATGCTATCCGGGAAAACCTTCAACAGCAATACGACAACTATCCCTCCAGTCAGACTGTGTTCGCCTGGTTAGGCAAATACACAGGAATAGCAGCCAGGCAATTTGAAAATGATCATCCCCTGGTGGGTAATACCTGGGCGGCGGAAGAAACCCTTACCAGGGTAAAAGGACAAAACTGGTGGGTAATGAATATACTGGATACGGATACCCGTTATTTGCTGGCAGAAAAACTGTCTTATGACAGGGGGGTAAAAGACATCAGTGAATTGTTGAAAGAGGCCGGGTGCAGAGCCCAAAAAACACCCGGAATGCTATATACCGGCGGTTGCGAAGTATATAATGAAGTGCTTGAAAACGCCTTTTTCACCGATTCCGGTCCTGTTAAGGTCAGCCTGCACGATAACCAAAGTGCGGCAATAGTGGAACATTATCATGGCGTTTTTGAAGGCAGGTACAGGACGCTGAGAGGGTTCAAAAGCCCGGATAGTGCAAACCGCTTCCTGCAAGGGTTTGCTGTCTTCTATAATTACCTGAGACCGCATGAACATCTGGGCGGCCAAACACCCGCGGAAAGAGCCGGGGTGAAATATGATTGCAGAATGTGGGCTGATATTGTGCTTAAAGCCGATTCATATGGACATAAGGCAAGTGCGGATGAGACTGAACAACCACAAGCAAAGAGTTCTGAGCAGCCAGTTGATTGACTTTCAGAAACCTCTCAGGTGACAATATGGTTAATGGAAGACGGAAGAGCTGTCCGTCTGTTTTTTAATAATAGTGGGATGTATTCGTAAGGAAAGAGTATGGAACTTTGGCATAGTTTTGATATTGAAAAAACACTTAAGGACCTGGGCTCCAGCACCTCCGGTTTAAGTGAAGGGAGCGTCAAGGAGAGACTCCAGCAATACGGGCGCAATGAACTGAAGGCCAAAAAGAAAACCTCTCCGGTACTGGTTTTCCTCAGGCAATTTATGAGTCCGCTGATATATGTACTGGCGATTGCGGCCATTATCTCTTTTGTTGTTGGGCATTACACAGATGCTTTCGTCATACTGGGCATTCTTATACTTAATGCATCTATTGGTTTTTTCCAGGAGTCACAGGCTGAAAAGTCCATGCAGGCTTTGCTGGAGCTGGCTTCACCTAAAGCCAAGGTGAAGCGAGACAATAATGTTTCAATTGTGCCGGCCGGGGAGCTGGTACCGGGCGATGTTATTCAAATAGAAGCCGGGGATAGTATTCCAGCCGATGCCAGGCTGATCGAGGCGGTCAACCTTAAAATAAACGAGTCAACTATGACTGGCGAGTCTATGCCGGTGGATAAAGAGACCTCTGTCATCGATGGAAATGCGACGATAGCCGACCGTCACAACATGGTCTTCATGGGGACAACAGTCACCAGCGGGAGAGGTATGGCGGTGGTTGTAAAGACCGGCATGTCAACGGAAATGGGACAGATTGCCGGAGGCATGCAGGAGGTCAAACAGGAAGACACACCTTTACAGAAAAACGTCAGTCAATTGAGCCGTTACCTGGTTTTTATATTCCTCGGGGCTACCGCACTGCTCTTAATCATCGGCCTTCTCAAAGGGCTGGACTGGATGGAAATGTTTTTACTGGCGGTGGCGGCAGCGGTATCTTCTATTCCGGAAGGCCTCCCCGCAGTGTTAACAGTAGTACTGTCTATCGGGATGCGTTCCATGGCACGCCGCAACGCCATAATACGAAGACTGCTGGCGGTGGAAACCCTGGGTTCAGCCACGGTGATCTGCTCCGATAAAACGGGTACTTTGACGCTTAACCAGATGACGGTGCGCAAGGTTTTCGCTGAAGGCGGTTTTATACAGGTAACCGGAGAAGGTTATGAACCCAGGGGGCAATTCATAAAGGACAACCAGCAGTTGAAACCGGAAGAAAGGCAGCGGCTGGATCTGCTCTTAAGAATCGGCAGTCTCTGCAATGATTCCAGCCTGGTCTCGCAGGACGGAAAGTGGAGCATTATAGGCGATCCTACCGAGGGTGCACTGGTCGTGGCTGCCGGCAAAGCCGGGATGGATAAAGCCGGTTTGGAAGGCGCATATCCCCGGCTGGATGAGATACCTTTTGAAAGTGAACGCCAGTATATGGCTACCCTGCATAGCGACAACGGGAAATCTGTGGTGTATGTCAAGGGATCGGTGGAAAAAATCACGGGTTTCAGTAAATATATAGTGAGTAATGGCAGCACTATCTCCATGCAGCCCTCCGACAGGCAAAAAATCCTGGATGCGGCCAACGAGATGGCGAAGGATGCCCTGCGGGTAATCGCTTTGGCTTACCTGGAACAACCGGCGGAAAACATGGAGTTGAATGAACAAACTCTCAAGGAGGGTCTGGTTTTTGCGGGACTGGCAGGCATGGAAGACCCGCCCCGGGATGAAGCCAGGGACGCAATAGCCAGGTGCGGGCAAGCCGGGATTAAGGTTGTAATGATTACCGGAGACAACCGGGTAACGGCCGAGTCCATCGCCCGCCAGCTTGAGATGCCCCCGGGCAAGACCTTAACCGGCAGCGAACTGGCGAAAATGAGCGATCAGGAACTGGCCGCAGATATAGAAAACATCTCGGTCTTTGCGCGTATTGAGCCACTGCACAAGCTGAAAATAGTCAATGCCTTTAAAAGCCGCGGGCACGTGGTGGCGATGACAGGGGATGGAGTAAACGATGCCCCCGCGCTCAAAGCAGCCGATATTGGTATTGCCATGGGTATTACCGGCACCGATGTGGCCAAGCAAGCCTCCAATATGGTGCTGACCGATGACAACTTTGCTTCCGTGGTGGGCGCCGTGGATGAAGGCAGAGCAATATTTACCCGTCTGCGCAATGTTCTTTTCTACTCACTCAGCACCAACCTGGGTGAGTTGATGATGCTGATTCTGGGTGTTCTTGTCATGGGACAGTCTCCCCTGGTAGCTGTCCAGATATTATGGGTCAACCTGGCGACGGATACCGCCGGCGATGTGCCCCTGGGATTTGAGCCCAGGATAGGAGATGAACTGAAGCACCCGCCCCGCAAGCCCGGCACCGGCCTGATCTATCCTGGTCTGTTAATCAGGATACTGGTAATTGCGGTCCTTATCGGCGTTGGCACATTACTGATATTCCGCTGGGCGGAACCCAGGATGAGTATCGATGCCGCTGAAACCATGACTTTTTGTGCGCTTAATACCTTTGTCTGGTTCATCGCTTTCCAGGCCCGTTCTGATGAATACTCACCCTTCCGGCTGGGTTTTTTCAAGAACAAAACGCTGGTATTCGCCATTGCACTGGTGGCCCTGCTCCAGGTAGCCCTGGTTTATGTGCCGTTCCTCCAGGTGGCCTTCCATACGGCCCCAATAGGGCTGAGAGAATGGGGCATTGTCCTGGGAGCGGGCGCAGGTCTGTTTATTGTCGAAGAGCTGAGGAAGCTCTTTTTCCCACGGCTGTACTCGTGGGGAAAGTGGTAAACAGTTCGGGAAAGGGACACAATAACCAATATCCAGGAAACAAGATACAAACAAATATCAATAGAGATCCTCACGTCGAGCTGCGCCCTCCTCAGGACGATCACGGGTAGTAGGAGTGTGATCGATTTCAAAGACCGGAAAACGGGAAGGGAATGGTTACGGCAAATTCTTCTCCCGTCTTCCTTTTCCCAGGGAAGAAGCTGGTCCGGCAAGTCCGGGGCGGA
The DNA here is from genome assembly GCA_964387005.1 of uncultured Dehalococcoidales bacterium. Taxonomy (GTDB): domain Bacteria; phylum Chloroflexota; class Dehalococcoidia; order Dehalococcoidales; family UBA3254; genus CAYLVC01. Next base: position 6,524 of record CAYLVC010000158.1, read on the forward strand.
CTGGGAATCTTGCTAACATAAAGCCAAACTGGTAGAATTTAATAGGTCAAAGTGGAAAGACCACCGGTGGTCTCAGGCATAAGGCCGGTCTTCGTTTGTCCTCAATAATAGCGGGGTACGTGCCCGCAGAACAGGAATGCCCCTGTAGCTCAGATGGATAGAGCAGAGGTTTC
>CAYLVC010000158.1:6706-7058 GCA_964387005.1 uncultured Dehalococcoidales bacterium
GAGTATTGGGTGACTACCAGGCAGGAGATACGTTAGATGGGTCGCTGGTGATGACGGTGGAGCATGAAATCTGCAACGCCGGTTCTACCTACGATCTTTTGCCCTCCGGTGAGACAGGACTGTATTGGGCGAGCGGGGTCTTATTGAAGAGTACATTATCAACAGATTGAGCCGGTTCTGACTACATGCACTCAAATTGGGAAGTACGGCTTGACATTACATCCGGAAAATGCGCGCATGCCGGTGTTTAAGCAACCAATACCCTACTCTTCGACTTTTTCTTCATGACGTTTCTTCAAACGGGTCGGAATTATCACCCAGGCGGAAAACAGGACTACGAAAGCGGCTATGG
>CAYLVC010000159.1:0-7042 GCA_964387005.1 uncultured Dehalococcoidales bacterium
ACCACACCCGCCGGGACACTGGAAAAGGTAATAGCGTATTTCAGGCTGGAAATGAAAGAAAGGCCTCTGAAAGCCATCGGCATCGGCTCTTTCGGACCGCTCGACCTTAACCCCGAATCTCCTTCCTGGGGTTATATAACCAGTACACCCAAGCCCGGCTGGCAGAACACCAACCTGGCCGGTATAATCCACCAGGCGCTGGGCATACCGGTTTCCCTGGATACCGATGTTAATGCCGCCGCCCTGGCAGAGCAACAATGGGGTGCGGCGCAGGGGTTGGCCGATTTTGTCTACCTGACGGTGGGAACGGGTATAGGTGGGGGAGGGATGGTCAACGGCAGGCTGCTGCACGGACTGACCCATCCCGAAATGGGCCATATGCGTATTCCTCACGATTATGGCAAAGACCCTTTTAAAGGCTCGTGCCCGTTTCACGGCGACTGCCTCGAAGGGCTGGCCTCGGGGACATCCATTCAGCAGCGCTGGGGCAGACCGCCGGAGGAAATTCCCCCGGAACACCCCGCCTGGCGGCTGGAAGCGGACTATCTGGCCTGCGGCATTGCCGGCTGCATCCTGATGCTGTCTCCCCGGAAAATAATCATTGGCGGGGGAATTATGCAAAAAGAAGGACTTCTTTCCCTGGTTAAAACCGCTGTGCTGAAAACCCTGAACGGTTATATCGCCGCTCCGGAAATCGTGGCCAGCATTGACAGCTATCTTGTTTACCCCGGGCGGGGAGAGCTATCAGGGATACTGGGAGCGCTGGCTCTGGCACGGGAGAAGGTAGACAAAAAATCCGGCCTAAACTATCATTAAGGCAACTATACCAGCCCTGTCACGTGATAAACTATTGATATATCAGTCGGGAAGAAAAGAAAGTGCAATAGAAAACATACAGGAGGGACTCAAATGGCAGAAACAAAATACGGAAAATGCGTGGTCACCCTGCCTATCTTCAAGGGCAAAGGGGCTGAAATCATGGCTGTCGGGGCAGAACAGCTTAACGGTCTTCAGGTGCATATCATCTATGCCTATGCCTTCAAGACCGGAATCACCGGAATGTCAACCAAACCCCATGTTCACAACTACGACGAAGCGATCTTCTTCATCGGTTCAGACCCCCATAATTTCAGCGACCTGGGAGCGGAGGTCGAGTTCGCGATCGGCCCGGACCAGGAAGAGAAGCATGTTTTTGACAAGCCAACCGCCGTAGTTGTTCCTGCCGGAGTGCCCCACTGTCCGATGGTCACAAAAAGAATTGATAAACCCTACCTGTGCATGGCAGTATCCATGACCGGCAAAAGAAGCGACTAACGACCATCAGGGGGGGTGGAGCATTCTGCTGCCGCCCTTTTCTCAGTCTGTCCGGAGAATAAAGCTTAGAGGTCGGCATGAAAGGCATTTTTCACCCGTTCCCGGGTCTTAAAAACTACCGCACCCGCATCGGGCTGTCCTTATTCTCTGTTTTTGCCCTGGCAGTTGTCTTCTTCTGTATCTACCTGTTTGCAATCAGCTTCGGCCGTCCATATACAGGTGTAACTCTGGTTTACCATGACCAGGCCTGGGAAGTCTGGTCACTGGATACTAACGGACTGGCCCGCAGCAAAGGGATACAGGCAGGAAACATCCCGGTTGAAATCAATGGCCAGCTGGCCAGGGACTTTCTGAAACAGTATGAAAAGACCGGTACGGTCTTCGGAATTATGATCAATGAACTGACAGTGGTAGATGAACAAGGTAAAATGACAACGGTTTCCCGGGAAGATGTTTTTCCTTTCTGGCCGATAGCTTTCGTCCAGCTTGCTCATTTTATCATCTGTTTATTCTTCTGGGGTACAGGTTTTTATGTCTTTTTTAAAAGGCCCGCGATAAAAGCTGCCAGACTTCTTTGTATTATCGGACTGGGAACGGGAACACTGCTCTGTGGAAACATGGCCGGGGATTTGAACATTCAAGCCGGAATAACTCTATCGATCTTTTCGTCCGTCACGGGACCATGGCTGCTCCTGCATTTTTTCCTGGTCTTGCCGGAAGAAAGGGAATGGGCTCGTAAAAGTCGGCTGGTTTACCTTATCTACCTGATCCCGCTGATAACCCTGGTTCTTTTCCACTTTTTTGGTTTCGCTGAGGGGCAGCCTCTGCCGGGATTCCGCATTATCCGTTATGTGGAGATTGCAGCAGCCCTTTTAGCTGTAACCGCAATAGTAATATATAATTACACCCACGCCGGCTCCACCAGGACCAGGCAGCAAATGAAGATAATACTGATCGCCTGCCTCACAGCCCTATTGCCTTTTTTAATACTGATACTGCTGCCGCAAATGCTATTCAATATACCATTGGTGCCACCTGGATATGGCATTCTGCTTCTTGTTTTTATTCCTGTGGGAATGGGAATAGCGGTAATAACGCAGAGACTGATGGATATCGATTTCGTTTTGCGCCGGGGTGTGATTTATGGGCTGGTTTCGGTGGTAATGGCTGCCATTCTTTCAGGAGCGCTGTTTCCCCTGCTGGCTTTCCAGAAATCGCTCAACCTGTTCGAGCAAATAATTATAGTTCTGTTCCTGGGCGGAATAGCAACCGCTCTTTTCGGCCCATCCCGCAAAGGAATCGAACTGCTGATTGACAGGCTTTTTTACAAGGACAGATATGACTACCGGCAAACCATCCAGAGATTCAGCACCTCACTGAATTCGCTCCAGGAAATCACAGATATCTCACGCCTGATTGTAGGTACAACCGTCCAGACTCTAAACCTGGCCGGCGCCTGCCTTTTCGTTAAATCACAGGGGGGATTTTTTGAGATCGGTACCGCCCAGGGCATTTTCATGGAACCTGAAAGGCAACAAACACTGAATATGCTGATCTCTCAGCAAAACAGGCGAATTGAATTCCCCAACCCAGCTTCCTCAGCCAGTCCCGAGGTGGCTTTTTTGATACCGCTTACAGCAGGCCAAAAGACCAACGCTGTTCTTTGTCTTTCTCAGAAGATAACAAGACAGCATTTCTCACGTGATGACGTTTTTTTGCTCCAGGGTCTGGCATCAGTGGCCTCGACTGCCCTGGACAGGGCAATGCTTAACCGCGATGTCAGCCTGCGCAATACCTTTGTGTCAATCGCCTCACACGAGCTGCGCATCCCCCTTTCCGCTATACTGGGTTTTAGTGAATTAATGCTGCTGCGGAATACGACGGAAGAAACTCGAAAAAACTGGCTGACCAAGATCCTCTCTCACGGCCAGCAGATCAATTCCATGGTCGATGACCTTCTGAATGTCTCACGTATCCAATCCGGGAAAGTGAATATAAAACGGGAGGAAGTCAGGCTGGATGAATTCCTGGCCGGGCGCTTTTCACTGGTACAGGAAAGCGACAGCAAACATAGTTTCCAACTGAATATAGAGCCCAGCCTGCCCATGGCGCTAATCGACCGTGATAAACTCGGGCAGGTGGTAGGGAATCTTTTGAGCAATGCGATCAAATTCAGCCCCAGAGGCGGAAATATCATCCTTTCAGCCAGAGGGTATGCTGCCGGCAACCGCATAGTGATAAGCGTAGCAGATGAAGGTATTGGGATCAGCCCGGCCGATAAGGAAACGCTTTTTACAACTTTCCACCGCATCCAGAGACCTGAGACCCAGGGAATCAGGGGCAGCGGCCTGGGACTGTATATCGTGAAAGAATGGATCCACGCTATGGGTGGTGATGTCTGGCTGGAAAGCGAACTGAATAAAGGCTCAACCTTCTATGTATCCATCCCAACCGTCAATTCCCGGCTCGCGGAGCAGCGATAGCGTACATCCCTGAAGGCTTAGATATCCAGGTTCTTGACGTTCTTGGCATGAGCTGTAATAAAAGCCTTGCGCGGGGGGACCTCTTCTCCCATCAGGATTCGGAAAGACTCATCCGCGCGGACAGCATCGGGAATCGTCACCTGCAAAAGCGTTCTCGATTGCGGGTTCATGGTAGTTTCCCACAACTGTTCAGCGCTCATTTCGCCCAGACCTTTGTATCTTTGAAGATCAATTTTCCTGTTGGTCTCTTTCACCCTGCGCAGAACATCATCCTTCTCCTGCTCGGAGTAGACCCAGTGCTGAAGCGAGCCTGCTTTGATACGGTAAAGCGGAGGCTGTGCAATAAACAGGTGCTTCTGATTAATCAGTTCTACCATATGGCGGAAAAAGAATGTCAGCAACAGGGTGCGGATATGGGAACCATCCACATCAGCATCCGTCATGAGTATAACCCGGCTATAGCGGAGCTTGGCGAGGTCCAGATCGGCATCGATATTGGTACCCAGGGCGGTAATCAGGTTTCTGATTTCCTCATGGGCCAGCATTTTATCCGGGGTAGCTTTTTCAACATTCAGGATTTTACCACGCAGGGGCAAAATAGCCTGAAAACGCCGGTTGCGTCCCTGTTTGGCTGAACCGCCGGCGGATTCACCCTCCACCAGATACAACTCGCTATTCTCAGGATCTTTCTCTGAGCAGTCTGCCAGTTTCCCGGGCAGCGTTCCTCCGTCAAGACTGTTTTTCTTGAGTATCAAGTCACGGGCTCTGCGGGCTGCTTCGCGCGCCCTGGCGGCGGTAAAACACTTGTCCATGATGCTGTGGGCATCATCCGGATGCTCTTCAAGGTAAAGAGCCAGCTGATCCGACATAACGCTTTCAACGACGCTTTTGATTTCGGCATTACCCAGCTTGCCCTTGGTCTGTCCCTCGAACTGAGGCTCTACCAGGCGCACACTGACGATAGCTGTAAGACCTTCCCTCACATCTTCACCCGTCAGGCTGGGGTCTTCATCCTTCATCAGTTTGTTTTTACGGGCATAATCATTAAGAATGCGGGTCAAAGCAGTGCGGAAACCCGTCAGATGGGTGCCGCCGTCTATAGTGTTGACACAGTTGGCAAAGCTGTAAACGGACTCGGAATATCCGTCATTGTACTGGAAGGCTATTTCAACCGTAGTTTTTTCAACCTGTTTCAGGATATAGATTGGTTTGGGATGCCGCACCTCCCGGTTGCGGTTGAGGTGATGGACATACCCGCTGATTCCGCCTTCGAAATAGAAAGTCTGCTCCAGATCCTGGATTTCATCCTTGATGCTGATCTCAAGTCCCTTGTTAAGGTAAGCCACCTCCCGGATTCTATCGGCTAAAACATCGAAATCGTAGTCAAGGGTGCTGAATATTTCCCTGTCAGCCAGGAAAGTGATGGTTGTGCCCGTGCCCTCTGCCGCTCCCATCTCCTGTACCGGGGAAACAGGTATGCCCTGTCTGAATTCCATGCTGTAAAGCTTGCCGTCCCGCTTGATATCAGCCTTTAACCATGCGGAGAGGGCATTAACAGCCTTGGCGCCGACGCCATGCAAACCTCCGGAGACCTGGTAAGCGCCTCCCCCGAATTTACCCCCGGCGTGGAGGGTGGTAAGAGCAGTTTCCAGGGCTGATTTTCCCGTTGCAGGGTGTATCTCTACCGGGAAACCACGTCCGTTATCCTCAACCTTGACGGAATTGTCTTTTTGAATGGTGATGAAGATACGGGTGCAATAGCCAGCCATAGCTTCATCCACGGAGTTATAAACGATCTCATAGACCAGGTGATGCAGACCGCGTTGATCGGTGCTTCCGATATACATACCCGGCCTGCGGCGCATGGCTTCCCGCCCACCCAAAACCTGGATATTGGCCGCCGTATAGCTGGAAGCAGCTTCGTCATTCAGGACAATATCTTCTTTAACTTCGATATCGGCAGGTTCAGGTACAGGGTTGAGGTTATCATTTACCATTAAGGCGCTACCCCCCTATTTTATTGAAAATTTCCGGGTTTTACACCGATCGGGTGAAGGCCCATAAAATGCTGGCGTGCTGGCATCTATATTGAACAAGGCTGGTCATTTTTATACCGGAAGATACTTCCAAGACCATCTTAGCTATTATAGCATAAATTAGCTATAAAGTGAACCTGAAATTACCTTCCGTGGACTGCTCGGGAGCAATGATTTCCCGGCCCATTGGACCAGCCGTAAACCAGGCTAAAGACTGTCTCCCAGGCAGGTGCCGACCTGCCGCGCAGTTCTGACAAGCTCATCTTCCGGAGGAACCGTTCTCTGACCCCTGGCCACCTCTTCGAGAGGGACCTCCACCAGGGCGTTTTTCTGTACACCAACCATGCGACCAAAGATCTGGCGGTCAATCATATCCACTGCCCGGATACCCAGCCTGGTAGCCAGAACACGGTCATAGGGTGTAGGAACTCCTCCTCTCTGGAGGTGCCCCAGCACCACCGTCCGGGTTTCGATTGATGTGGCTTCCTCGATTTTGGCCCCCAGCATAAAACCTACTCCGCCGTAACGGACGGGATCAGTGCTGTCCCTGACAATCCTCTGTATGACAACATCACCTTCCCTGGATTTGGCGCCCTCGGAGACAACTATAATGCTGAACCGTTTCCCCGTCCTTCCTCTTTCCCTGACTTTCTCTACCACTAAATCCAGATTATAAGGTATCTCAGGGATCAGTATTATATCTCCTCCGCCTGCTATACCGGAGTATAATGCGATCCAGCCTGCGTTACGCCCCATCACCTCCACGATCATAACCCTGTGATGGGATTGGGCAGTGCTGTGTATCCTGTCTATACCTTCCGTAGCTACGCTGACCGCCGAATCAAAACCGAAAGTAACCTCCGTCCCGAGCAAATCGTTATCAATGGTCTTGGGGACTCCGACGATCGGAATGCCGTCCTTGAAAAGCTGATTGGCTATACTGAGAGTGCCGTCACCGCCAATGCAGACCAGGCAGTCTATCTCCATATTACGAATATTCTCTACAGCCTCTTTTGAGACATCATGGAACTCCAGCTTGCCATCCCGGTTTACGGCATAATGATACGGATTGGCTTTGTTCGATGTCCCCAGTATAGTCCCGCCCTGTGTGATGATGCCTGAGACGTCATCAAACCTCAGTTTGCGGCAGCGGTTGCGGATAATACCGTCATAGCCATCTTCGATACCGATTACTTCCATTCCATGGCT
>CAYLVC010000160.1:0-2302 GCA_964387005.1 uncultured Dehalococcoidales bacterium
AATTCTCAGCAACATCATAAGCAGCCATAATTTTTTGTTTTATTTCTTCAACCGGCGCACCTTCTTTAAGCAAGTCCAGAGTATCCTCCATCATTTTGCGCCGTTGTGCGGAAGTAAGATCCCTGAATTCCATAGACACCACATTCTCTCCTGTTATTTGTTGTTTAGCTGTATATAATGATGTTTTTGTTTGCTCAACCAATTTTGCCGCTACATATTTATCATAGCATAGCTGGTATCCAGGTTCACGATTGTACTACAGCAATCGATAATTGTCTTAATGTCCATGCCTGATACACAATGGCAAAAAGCCCCATCGTAGAGAATTTCCGTCATGGATAGGCTTTGTGGTTGCCATTGTGGTGGCTATAACAATAGTTTTTATTTATACAAGGGTTGTTAAACAGCAGAAATAAGGAATTTCTGTCTGTTATAGTCTTCGGTCTGAAATTATTGGATGGCTCTGGTGCAAAAAGGTTCGAAAATGAGCTGATTGCCTTCGTATTTTGTCATATGGAGGCCTGATTTCTCCTTGATCCAAATCAGGCGTCTCCAGCGGGAGACGACGAAGCATCTCAGGGTGGGGTGGATATTGTTGTTTTAACCTTTTTGCACTTCCGTCAGTTGTTGTTACATGTAAAAATTCGTGGGGATGGAATCAGGTTTGATATTTCGAATAGTAAGACCGCACTGATTTCAATAACTCACTTCCTGTTCAGCCCTGGATGTCTAAGATGATTTATCATTCATGGCAATGGGGACTAACCCCGGTTGATCTTGACTTGTCTCAATCACCATGATATCATGCCTGCAAATCAGCTTTGCATAATATTGATCTGCACCTTGCGGGGATCAAAAGGAGAGACATGGCTGACAATAAACAGGGCGGTTGGGATATGCGGGTTACTCTTTTGGGCACCGGTGGTCCGGCGCCGGTAATGGAACGGTTCGGCCCGGGCATTCTGGTCGAAGCGGGCGGAGAGGTCCTGCTGTTTGACGCCGGAAGAGGGGTGCTTCAGCGCCTTATGCAGCTTCAGCCTCCGCTGCGGGAAGTCCGCCATGTTTTTCTGACGCACCTGCATTCCGATCATGTGGTCGGGCTGCCGGACCTGTGGCTGACCGGTTGGTTGAACGGGCGGCCCCGGAAACCCCTGCGAGTTTGGGGTCCTTCAGGCACCACAGATATGATGGTCAATCTGGACCGGGCTTTCCAGTTTGATATACGCATCCGGCTTTATGATGACCGCATTCCCCCTCAGGGAGTGGTCGTCCTGGCCGAGGATATAGGCGAGGGTGTGATTTATGAAAATAATGGTGTAAAAGTGACCGCCATCGAGGTGGACCATGCCCCGGTTGAGCCGGCTTTCGGCTATCGAATTGATTTTGCCGGACGGTCTGTGGTTCTTTCCGGAGATACCCGTTTTTCGGAACATCTCATCACATGTGCCGCAGGGGCGGATGTCGTGGTGCACGAAGTGATCGTGGCGGATTTGCTGCGCAAGCATTATAAAGGGAACCCCGAAGTGATGGAGAGGGTGATCGATCATCATACTACCCCGGAACAGGCGGGTACATTATTCGCTCGAGTGCAGCCCAGACTGGCTGTATTTACACATATTATCCCGGTTACCGCAGCCTACGCAGAAATAGTCGCTCCTACCCGCAAGACATACAACGGTCCTTTGGAAGTGGGTGAGGACCTGATGGTGATAAACATCGGTGATGAGGTTGCCGTTCAGCGAAATAGTCAGTAATTCAGGTTAACTCGGGTTGACCTGTTCGAAATATCATGGTAGAATTTTTTGTAGATTGATTGTAATAAGGAGGGGTGTTGATGCTTGCCATCGTAACTAAAGCGGTTATAACACCCCGGCAGGTTTCAGGCTAGATAGCAGCTTTTTGTTTTGACTAAGTTGTTGGCCGTTCCGCCGGAACGGCTTTTTTTCTCTTGATTTTTAAGAAAGTAAGGTACTGGCAGCCGCGGGGTGTTTGACCGCGGCTTTTTTTGTTGAATCAGGTACAGTTTATTACCTTGCTTTACTAAAAAGGAGAAAAACCATGAATTGTAATACCTCGGATTTTCAGTCAGTTAACCTCGAAGATATTGGCTGGAGTCCGTTTTTCCAGGAACACTTCCAGAAAATGCAGGTACCTGACTCGATGCCTGCCAGGGTCATCTCTGAATCCAGGAATTCATTTCGGGTTTATTGCCGCCATAGTGTTTTAAATGCCGTGATTTCGGGCAAAATGCGTTATGAGAACGATGCAGAGATACAATATCCGGCTGTGGGCGATTGGGTAG
>CAYLVC010000160.1:2402-7033 GCA_964387005.1 uncultured Dehalococcoidales bacterium
GCTGATCTGTGCCGGGAGGTTGATGACTGTGTACTGGCCGTCGAAGATATTGCTCCGGGCATTTCCGTCTACCCTGTAAGCGCCAAAAAACGCACAGGACTGGAATTATTGGGGAAGTACCTGACCAGAGGGCAAACGGTGGCCTTTTTGGGTTCTTCCGGAGTCGGCAAGTCTGCCCTTATCAATTCTTTGCTCGGCGCAGAAAAACAGGAGACCGGAGAAGTCCGCCCGGATGATCTGGAGGGTAGACATACAACCACCATGCGTGAGCTTATTCCTCTTCCCTCAGGAGGCGTGGTGATTGATACCCCCGGCATGAGGGAAATCCAGATGTGGGCCGGAGAAAATGATCTCCAGGACGCTTTTAGCGACATTAAGATACTGGCTAAAGGCTGCCGCTTCAGCGATTGCAGTCATACGGTTGAATCGGATTGTGCTGTCAGAACAGCCATTGACCGGGGTGACCTTGATCCTGCCCGATTGGCGAGTTACCTGAAGATTCAAAAAGAGCTGGTCTACCTGGCCTTCAGGGAAGAGGGCAGCACTCGCTTGTATGAGAAGATGAGGTACAAAAAGATAGCCAAATGGTCAAAAGAACTTAAAAAAGGACTTGAGCTCTGAGCCTGCGGGGGAGTGAGACTGGTTGAAAAGTCCCTCCCCTGTTTGTCTGTACCTGGTTGGTGCCTTGAGAAAGTTTGTCCTGCCATCAAATAAAGTATGATATAATCGAAGCATATCAAGCTGGTTTTTCCCCAGTGCAATAACGTTCAAAGTAGACATTCAGGAGCTTTAATGGACGCTCATGCATCTCTGGTAGCTGATCTGGCTGTAATAATGATTGTCGCCGGAATAGCGACTTTCATTTTTTCCAAGCTTAAACAACCCCTGATTTTAGGGTATTTGATCGCGGGCATAATCATAGGCCCCTATACCCCGCCTTTTGGCTTTATCGGCAACCCCGGTGTTATCAGCTCGGCTGCCGATCTGGGCGTTATACTGCTCCTCTTTGGTATCGGGCTGGAATTTCCCCTGGCCAAGTTTAAGAAAACAGGCATCAAGGTGTATATCAGCATTGCCCTGATCGAAGTTGTTCTCATGCTGGTTATCAGCTTTGGTCTGGGCCAGATATTGCGCTGGCCCGTTATGGACTGTGTTTTCCTGGGTATCGCCCTCTCCAGCAGCAGTACCGTTATAATCGCCAAAGTGCTGATGGAGATGGGCAAACTCCAGGATATCTCTGCCCTGATTATGATGGGTGTGCTCATCGCTGAGGACCTTATCGTTGTCATCATGCTGACCGTAATTACGTCAGTAGCCAATATCGGAACAGGTTTTTCCCTTTTTCCCGACATGGTCTGGACGATAGGCAAAATATTGCTCTTTATCGTCGGAGCTCTTACCATAGGCATCCTGCTTATTCCCAGAATAATCGATTGGATGGCCCGGCCTGATGCTAAGAAGGACGATAATCTGATCAATAACGAAGTCTTATTGCTGGTCGCCCTGGGGTTGTGCTTCGGATTGTCGATACTGAGCAACCTGGTGGGCCTGTCGGTGGCTATCGGGGCCTTCCTGATGGGTATCTTTATCGCCAATTCGCGCTCTGCAGGCAGAGTGGCCTCACTTACTTTTCACATCAAAGATATGTTCGCAGCCATATTCTTCGTTTCAATGGGTGCTTATATTGATGTTACCCAGTTCAAGGTCTTCCTGCTGCCGGCCCTGATGATTACCGTCATGATGGTGATAGTCAAAGTTGTCGGGTGCGGGCTCGGCACCAAAATATTCAGGTATGATACCGCCACTGCCCTTAAAGTGGGACTGGGCATGGGGCAGATCGGGGAGTTCGCTTTCATCGTTATGAAAGTGGCGCAGGACCTGAATTTGATCAGCCCGCATCTGTTTTCGGTGGTAGGAACTGCCGTAGCTATTACGGCCTTCACGACACCTTACCTGATCCGGCTAAGTTATAAACTTGCGGTCAGGAAACCCCGGGCAGCCTCCGAATAGACTTTTATCATTGTTTATTCTCAAGCTGTTCGTCCGGGGCGGTGCGGTTGTATCCGGTCATTCCGCCGGCAATGTTGTAGATTTCTTTAAACCCGTGCTGCTCCAGTATGCTGGCTGCCAGGCTGGAACGGCTCCCTGTGCTGCAAATCAGGTAAACCGGTTGGTTTTGAGGTATTTCCTCATGGCGTCTGCGTAGATCGGGCGCTGGAATATTGATTGCTCCCTCTATATGTGATTCTGAGAATTCCTGTGGATCTCGCACATCAACCAGCAACAGGGCGGCTGTGCTTTCCGTCAGGTGCTTGCGCAGGTCTTTGCCTGACAGGGTATGAAGATGATCGACCTGGTACCCATTGTTAACCCAGGCAGCCATGCCTCCGCCCAAATAAGCCGCCACCCGGTCCAGTCCCACCCGGCGCGCCCATAACACTGCGGCAGCGACCTCCTGGCTGTTATCGGCTACAATAAGAATCTCTTTATCGGCAGGCAAGACCCAACCGGCGTACGTCGGGAAATTAATATTAAGATCAATATGCCATGATCCGGGAATATGAAATCCGGCAAAAGCGGCTGGATCGCGCACATCCAGCACTACATTGCGTGAGTCCTGGACTTCACTGGAAAATTTCTTAGGCCCCAGTTCTTCAATTGGCGGCAGTTTTGATATCAACTCAGGCCCGTTTCGATTGATCTCGCTGCAGCGGCTGAAATGGTCCGGGGCCGGGGGCATATTGGAGGTGAGAGAATGTATAAATTCCGCTCTGTCCTTTATCTGCAAGACCGGATTGGTATTGCGTTCATAACCCAGGGTAGTTGTCCATTTCCCGCCAATCGAACGCCCGCAGAGAGAACCTGCTCCGTGGGCGGGATATATCTCGCAATAGTCCGGCAGCTTGAGCAATTTTTCATGCAGGCTATCGTACAATTTGCCTGCCAGTTCACCGGCCATATCCGGGAAAAGGTCCGGTCTGCCTGCATCACCCACGAAAAGAACGTCACCCACGAAAGCTCCCAGGGGTATAGCGCCTCGCAATTGGTCAGTTGCCACATAGACAACATGTTCCGGGGTATGACCGGGTGTTTCCAGGACATCCAGTTGAATATCCTCTATTTTTATACTGTCGCCTTCGGTTACGGGGATATGATCAAACTTGCAGTTGCCCGATATCGGGGCATAGATCTGGGCTCCGGTCCTTGATGCCAGTTCAATATGCCCGGAAACGAAATCCGCGTGCAGGTGCGTTTCAAGAATGTGTGTGATGGTGACTCCCATGGCGCGAGCCTCGCTGATGTAAATATCCACATCACGCCTGGGATCTACTACTGCGCATGTGTGCTTGCCGGCCAGCATATAAGAACTGTGTGCGATTTTATCCAGGAAAAAATGTCTTAGCTGCATGCCCTGTCCTTAAGTTCATGTCTACTTACCGGTTTTCTTCCCGCTTTTCCGGTTATTTTATTTTACACGTTAATTCAATAAATGCAAATTCAGGAATTTATCCCCGCCTGATATTATACTCATTCTGATGAGAGCATAAAAATGGCTGATGCATTTAGCTGACTCGAAAATACTTCTTCCTTAGAAAAAGGAAGAAGCTGCTCTTCTCTACATTAAAGGCTCCGGATTGTTCAATTTACCGGCGAGTATTATTCTCTTTTTAATGTGCGTGGTTAACAAGTCTGTTGAAATTTTACAAAAAAGAGATTAAGTTTAACAATAAAATAGCTGAACAGTATGGGCTTTTCACCCTGTCTGGTTGAACACTTTTAGTAGACCTTGATCTGGTTTTGTTTGAAAAGAAATATGCAACGTTATAGAATTAACTTATGGCTGGTTATTACTGACCTGGCTGTGCCTGCCATTAAAAAGAAGGACGGTGATTTGACGTGATAAATGCATTCGAGACGTTTCCGCACCTGTTATCCCCACTGAAAATAGGAAATGTAGTATTCCGTCACAGGATGTTCGGAGCACCGGTTAACTCAGCTGAAGTTGTAATCGATGGTCAACCTTCGCTTGATGCTGTCGCGTATTTTGAAAGGAAGGCTATGGGCGGCGCTGCGGCAATCACATACGGAGAAGCTGACGTGGACCCTGAAGATTATCGGGAAGGGAGATATCCCCGCGAAATCACCCGAATGAGCAATTACAACTACGCGCGTCTGGCAAGCGCTATCAGACGGCAAGGCGCCGTCTCTGCGTTAGAGCTCTGCTTTTCCGGTATCCATGCCCGTATGTATACGGGGCCGGGAAAACCCGCCTGGGGTCCGGTCGATATGCCTCCGCGATTCGGAGAGAAAGTCGCAGCTATGTCCGAAGAGAAAATCCTGCAAATTATAAACGAGTTTGGAAATGCAGCACTGGCGGCGAAAAAGGCTGATTTTGATATGATAGTCCTGCATGGAGCCCACGGCTTCGGTCTGCAGCAGTTCATGTCGCCTACCTTAAACACCAGAACCGACCGATGGGGAGGCAACCCGGAAAACCGCTGCCGTTTCGCCGTCATGGCAATCGATAGGATCAAGCAAATCTGTGGTCAGGATTTCCCGGTCGAAATTCGCATCAGCGGCAGTGAAGTCGTAAAAGGCGGATATGGCATTGACGAAGGCTGCCGGATAGC
>CAYLVC010000161.1:0-7022 GCA_964387005.1 uncultured Dehalococcoidales bacterium
CTGGGGGGTGTGCCTGGAGTTCAGCCTGGAAGAGTAGCGATTATTGGAGGCGGAACAGTAGGACTGAATGCCGCAAAAATTGCCCTGAGAATGGGAGCCAGGGTCACTTTACTGGATGTCAGCCTGGAAAGGCTGCGCTACCTGTCCGATATCCTGGACGATGGCGCCGTGCTGCTTTCCTCCAATGCTCATAATGTGGAGGATGCGGTCATCAATGCAGATGTAGTTATCGGGGGAGTCCTGATTCCCGGCGCCAAAGCCAGGAAGATGGTTACACGGGAAATGGTCTCCAAAATGAGAAAAGGTTCGGTGATGGTGGACGTGGCCATAGACCAGGGCGGCTGTTTCGAGACTTCACATGTAACCGATCTGGAGAACCCGGTCTTCCCGGTAGATGGTGTTATTCACTACTGCGTAGGCAATATGCCCGGATGCGTCGCACGGACATCTACTTTTGCTCTGACCAATGCCACTCTGCCCTACATCTTAAACCTGGCTGATTTCGGGTATGAAAAAGCCCTGGCCCGGGACATTTCCTTAAGAAGGGGTTTAAATGTCTTCAAAGGAAAACTAACCAACAAAGCGGTGGCAGACGCATCCGGTATAGAATATTCGCCTTATGAGGTATAAGTTTCGAGTGAGGGAAGGCGGCTGCAACCCTGACAGATAGTCAGGGTTATCTGCTCTATGCGTCTATATCTGGTCAGGGCGCTGGGTAGGCCCGTCATATTTTTGAATAACCTCTTCTACCCACCCGTAGGCCGCAACCATATTGGGGAAGCCGCAGGTGGTAAAAGCCAGGAGGACGCAGTGTCTTATCTCTTCCGGGGAAATACCCTCTTCCAGAGCCCTGCGGGCATGCGAGCGTACTCCACCCTCGGAGCTCATACCGATGGAAATACCCAGTTTTACCAGCCGGCGGGACCTTTTATCCAGAGGACCAGCCCTGTGACAGGCATTGGCCAGCAAGTCATAGGACTTGTTTATTTCCGGGTACTGTTTTATGAAATCTTTATAAATTTCCGGTAAATAGCCCATTTCTCCCTCCCAGGTTCATAATATTTCAGCTTTATATGATATCATTATATACGATTGAGGGTGATACTTCAGTATTATTCACTGTGCAACGTCCTGTTGCCGATAATGAAGGGAAGGAGAGAACATGCGTATAGTGCGTTTTTCACTGGGCAAGGAAATAAAATACGGCCTGATCGAGGACGGCCTGGTGCACAGCCTGGCCGGAGATCCCCTTGAATACTTTGCTTCTGGCACTGAATTTGAACGCGACGGGCAGACCTATCCACTGGAAAGCATCAGGCTGCTGGCGCCCTGCCGGCCCAGTAAAATCGCCTGCCTGGGGGTAAACTACCGGCGGCATGCCGCAGAGATGGAGCATACGGTACCGCCTGCGCCGCTGCTGTTTCTCAAGCCCTCTACAGCCGTAATCGGCCCGGATGATAAAATCGTACTGCCTTTGAACTGGAAGAGGGTGGACTTTGAAGGTGAGCTGGCAGTGGTAATAGGTAAAAAAGCCAGGTACGTCTCCGAGGAAGAAGCCGTGGAATACATTCTTGGCTATACCTGTTTCAACGACGTCACGGAGCGCGCTCTACAGAAAGAGGACGGGCAATGGACGAGGGCCAAGGGATTCGATACTTTTGCTCCGACCGGACCCTGGATCGAGAGCGGGATCGAAGCGGGCGATCTCAAACTGGAAACCCGTATCAACGGTGAATTGCGCCAGTCCGCCCGCACCAGTGAAATGGTCTTCGGAATCCCCAGGCTCATCAGCTTCATCTCAGGCATAATGACCTTGCTGCCGGGTGATATCATCGCCACCGGCACTCCCTCCGGCATAGGTCCCATGAAGCCGGGGGACGTGGTAGAGGTCAACATAGAAAAGATCGGCACCCTGCGCAACACAGTCTACCAGATCGCCAAAATATATTGACCGCTACACTGAATACCGTCCGTTTTTACTCACTTTCTTTCTGCCTGCGGAAATCCTGTTGGAAATTACTTTTTCCAGCTCGACAGCCATGAAGCTTGCCAGCGACACCAGGCAGATTGGCACCCACCATATGGCCGGAAAAGGCGCTGTGCGGAACGGGCTGATGCCGAAAAGGGGCTCGGAATAGACCAGGAGCAGCTGCAATCCCAGCGTGGCGCCACCCCCGATAAGCACGTACTTATTGGAGAAAGGGCTGAAGGTAAAGGCCGATTTATCGACTGAACGGGCGGTGAACAGGTAGGTAAGCTGTACCATAATGAGGGTGGTAAAGGCCACGGTTTGAGCCTCGGACAGCATACGGGAGTCCATATCCTCACCGGTGAATCCATGTGAATAGGCCAGAAAGAGCCCGAACACCGCCAGGGCTGAAATCAGTGAAACGAGCACCACCTTGCGGACAAAGACGCTGTTAAACAATTTTTCATTGGGATCCCGCGGGGGACGGTTAAGAATTCCTTTTTCCTTGGGCTCCCAGATAAGGGGGATGGAACATCCTATGGCAATAATGAGGTTGACCCAGAGTATCTGCACCGGCTCAATCGGCAAGCGCATTGAGAAAACAGGTACAAACGGGGAGAGTAGCACCGCACCGATAAGCACCACGCCATGTCCCCCGTTGGTTGGCAGGAGATAAAGGATCACCTTCCAGATATTGGTAAAGACGTGACGTCCTTCTTCTACAGCAGCCACGATACTGGCAAAATTGTCATCCGCCAGCACCATATCGGCGGCTTCCTTGCTGACCTCGGTGCCGGTAATGCCCATGGAAATACCGATATCGGCCCTCTTGAGGGCTGAGGCATCATTAACGCCGTCCCCCGTGACAGCCACGATTTCACCATGTTTCTGCAGGCTGTCAACAATGCGGAATTTGTGTTCAGGGGCAACCCGAGCATAAACCGAAACCTCTTTAACCGTGGATTTGAGTTCGTCATCGCTCATTTTTTCCAGGTCTTCCCCGCTGACTGCCCATTCACCCTCTTTGATAATGCCGAGCTTCATTGCCACTGCCCGGGCGGTATCGGTATGGTCTCCGGTAATCATAACCACGCGTATCCCGGCCTTTTTACAGATCTTTACGGCTTCAATAGCTTCGGTACGCGGCGGATCGATCATACCCTGAAGGCCCAGAAAGGTCATGTCATTTAAGTCGCTGTCCTTTAATTGTTCATATTGTGTATCTACATATTTACAGGCAAAACCAATGACCCGCAGGGCTTCGTGGGCCATTTCACTTACCTTTTTGGACATTTCATCGCGCCGCAAAGGCGTTTTTTGCCCTTCGATCTGCTGGTCGCTGCACATTCCCAGGATCTTTTCAGGGGAACCCTTGACATATATGCAGCGTTTACCTTCGTAGTGGTTCAGAGTAGCCATATACATCAATTCCGAGTTAAAAGGAATCTCATCGATCCGCTGCCAGTCCGGCTTTACCCCGGCCTTGGCCGCGCTGACGACAAGAGCGCCCTCGGTGGGATCTCCTTTGATGCCATATCCCTGGTCGTTTTTTTCGAGTTCGGCGTTGTTGCAGTGCACCCCCGCCCGGAGAGTCTCAACCAGGCAAACATGCTGGTCGATTATTTCTATCTCCCGGCTGTCAGCCGAGAAGATGCCCATGGGCTCGTATCCCACCCCTGTCACATGATAGTCTTTACCCCCGGCGAAGATCCTCTGTACAGTCATTTCATTCCTGGTCAGGGTACCGGTCTTGTCCGAACAAATGACCGTGGTACAGCCAAGTGTCTCAGCGGCGGGCAGACGCTTGATCAGCGCATTGCGTTTGGACATTGCGATTGCCCCCACCGCAAAGGCGGCAATTATTGCTCCGGCCAGTCCTTCGGGTATCATTGCCACGATAACCGCCACCGCAGCCAGCAGCATATAGGTCCAGTCATAACCCAGAACTATTCCCATGGCAAAATTGATAATGCCAAAAGCGACACAAACGATAATAATCAGTCTGGTAAAGACGGCGATTTTTCGCATGATGGGGGGAACGATCTTTTTAGTCTCCTGCATAACATGGGCGATTTGACCGATAACCGTCTTGTCACCGGTGGCAACCACCACACCCTGTCCCCGTCCCCGCGTAACGAAAGTCCCGCTGAAGCACAAATTTAACTGGTCGCCCGGGCTGAGGTCCGGGTTTTCCAGTGTCTGAATATTTTTCTCTACCGGCATAGACTCTCCGGTAAGGGCTGCCTCATCCAGGTAGAGGTTTTTTACAGTGAACAGCCTGAGGTCTGCCGGTACCCGGTCACCATCTTCAAGGACCACGATATCCCCGGGGACAAGCTCCCTGGTAGCCACGGTCACCCGATGTCCGCCGCGAATGACATTGCACTGGTCGACCATCATCTTTTTCAGGGCTTCCAGTGAGGACTCTGCCTTTCCTTCCTGTATAAAGCCGATTACGGCCGTAGCCACGACAACACCAATGATTACCCAGGTATCCATCAGAGTATCCGCATCCATAAAAAAATGGAGGGCAAGGCCGGCTAAAGCGGCCACCATAAGCACGTAGAGGAGGGGGTTGTTAAACTGGACAAGGAGGCGGATAAACCATCCCCGCTTTTTGGATATAATCTCGTTGTAGCCGTAGGTCTTGAGCCTGGCCTGGATTTCTTCTGCACTCAAACCGGACCTGCCGGTTGAAAGCTGATCGAAGGTCTGTTCCGTTGAAAGCTGGTGCCATTTGTTATTCATCTCAAATCAACTCCGGGTTAAAAAGTTATGAAGAGCAGAAAGTACACCCCTATTACAGTTGCAAATAGTCTTAAGTTATTTCCAGAATTATCTTAACGAAATCAGATGGGGCGAAGCTTAAAATAGCCCCGGAAGTGTACCGTTATTCGTTTTTTGTTCATGCATCCCGTGGGCTGCCCGGGCTGCACCGGTAACAAGACCAACTGGCAGGGAGTTTTGGAGGGTGCCTGACTGAACTACTATTACTTTATTCTCTTTTTTGCATTATACACTAAATGATACAGTGTTTTCCATAACAGGACCGGCAAAGCAATGAAAATGATCTACACAAAAAATGAGAAAAGGCTTTCCCTGATTTAAAACCGTCAGGCAAAAAGGTGTTATAATATTCAGTCATACATAACATTTTTCAACGCCATGGCAGGCGGCAGATCATTACCTAACTGCAGAACAGCGAAAGTAACTTTCTAAACCTGGTCAAAAAGGGCATTTTTGAATACCCGCGAAGTCCTTGCTTAAAGCTGCCGGCAGTATGCTGCGTCGAGTTCGGAGACACCGGGTCCCTGGCGCTGAAACAGGCGCTGGAACCAGCCCTGAAATAATTGATATCACCCGGAGTACACCTGCGTTGAAGATGCCCTGAGAGCAGCCTGGTGGATCGACGATACCAGAGCTGAATATGGGGTATCTGGAGCAGACCAGTAAGTCGAAAGGCGAAAAATAATATGGCCAATAAAGGCGAAGAAACTCAACACTGGAACCAGGTCGCCATGGAATGGAAGTCCAGGGGATACCGCAATGAACTCCTGGCCGAACACAAGAGAAAGGTATATCTCGACCTGATAAACAGGTGGGCCGGTATCAAAGATAGTCATAGGATACTCAAGACCGATCTTTTTACCGAGGCTTTTGGCGTAGAGCAGTTTTCCTTCGAAATACCCAATGCAAAAAATGTGGTAGGTATCGACCTGTCGCGGGAAATTGTCAGTCTGGCTAAAAAACAGGCCGAACTGAGGGGGATAGACGGCAGCGCGTATTGTTGCTGCGACATCAGGCAAATACCTCTCACGGACAACTCCGTCGACATAGTTATATCAGATTCCACCCTTGACCATTTTCCCAGTGAAAAGGATATCATCACCTCCCTGGAAGAAATTGGAAGAGTCCTCAAGGCGGGAGGAATACTTATTCTGACCCTGGACAACAGCAACCAGATTACATATCTTTCATATTCAGCTTTGAGTTTCTGGATGAGACTGGGACTATCGCCCTATTTCATCGGAAAGACCATATCCATCTCCCGGCTCAAACCCATCCTGGAGAAGATTGGTCTGGAGGTAGAGGAAAGCACAGCCATATTTCACTATCCGCATCCGGACGGACTGGTGAGGTGGCTGGAGCACACCCTGCGCAAAGTCAGCCGCAACAGGTTGGACAATGCCATCAGAAGCGGCCTTGGGTGGCTGGACCGGTTGGAAGGGAAGAGGACAAAGTACCTGACCGGTCGCTACATCGCGATAAAAGCCGTGAAGAGGGGATAGCGGGAAGCACCGGCTCAAATCAGCAGGTTGAGGATCTTGTGCACGGGTTTTAATGATAGCTGCCGGTTGAATCGAAGATACAGCCGGTACATATTGGACCGAAAGCAACACCAATAGAAAAAGTCCCCTATGAAGCTCCGGCGAAAGTGTCAGCAGGATAATTAAGCGATTCTCCCGACAGCTTTAACATAAACGCATAGCTAACAAATATAAAATGACGACATTTATATTTACCTGTGATTTGTTTTCTATTTTTCACCGAGCCAGGGCTTACCGGCCGGCAAATTGACCTTCAGGGGAGCGAAGATAACATGGGACATCAGGTACCAGGCCACCAGAGCGCAAACAATCAGCTCTACGGCGGCGATCTTGTTAAATACGGCCGCGCCCGGGACCAGGTGACCGATATCCAGCAAAACGAAGCCGATCAACAAGGTCAGAAAGACCCAGGAAAGGGCGCTGTTCTGTCTCATGGCGCCGATCAGATAAATACCCGTCAACAGGGTAAAGACTACCAGGAACCAGCCGACATCAGTACCTGAGATAGCGGCGAACTTAAGCTGAGTATTCATCCAGATGCCGCCCAGGGCGATCCAGAAAGCGCCGTAGGTAGTGAAGGCGGCGAAACCGAAATTGTTGCCATTGCGGTACTCCAAAAAACCGGCAATCATCTGGGCCAGGCCACCGAAGAAGAGGGCCATCCACATCACCGCGCCAACACCCACCAGCCCCAGGTTATGGAATTGCAGAAGGAGAGTGGTCGC
>CAYLVC010000162.1:0-5320 GCA_964387005.1 uncultured Dehalococcoidales bacterium
CCTGGCAAACTTTTCCTGGTAGTAGGCATCCTGTGTAAAACTCATAGCGGTATTATACAACACATCAGCAACATTCTTCGCCATTGCGGGACCTCAGGGCAACCCTCCATGCCTGTTGTCGGAATCACTATGAAGGATGAAAATGAGGAAAAAAATTCACAATGACCAATTGGGGATATTCAGGGTTTGGATGTAGAATATAATAGGGAATACCGGTGAATCCGGATGCATTCAAGGAGGTAAGAAATGGCCTGTTTAGTAACGGGTGGAACGGGTTTTATAGGGTCCCGGGTAGTACGGGACCTGGTAGGCGAGGGAGAAGAAGTGGTTGTCTATGACTGGGCTCCGGAGCAGATTGCATTGGAGAGGTTGATGGACAAAGCGGATGTTGAGAAAAAAGTAAAAATCATCCGGGGCGATGTGACTGACTTTGCCCGGATGATGAGTGTTATCAAGCAGTACAACATCGATAAAATCGTCCACCTGGCCGCCCTGCTGCTGCATGATGTCAATGCCAGCCCCCTGTCGGGAATGCGCATCAACTGCGAAGGTACTGTCAATGTTTTTGAGGCAGCCAGGATCATGGGACTGAAAAAAGTCGTCTGGATCAGCAGCGGCTCGGTTTTCGGTCCGCCGGAAAGCTACAGCCAGGAGTTCGTCCCCAATGATGCTCCCCACTACCCCCAGAACCTCTACGGGGCAACCAAATCCATCGACGAGATGTTTGCCAATTACTACGTAAACCGCTACGGGGTGGATATTACCGCCATACGCCTGGTGCTGGTCTACGGGGCCTGGCAAAAAAACGGCAGGACAGCCGCTATTATCCGTGAAATGGTCTGCAACCCGGCGCTGGGCAAACCGGGCAAGGTGCCCGCCGCAGGCGATAATGTCCTGGGCTGGACCTATGTTGACGATGCCTCCACCGCCATCCTGCTGGCCTGTAAATCAGTCAAGCCCGCAACAAGGTCTTTTTCCGTACGGGGCGATATCCATAAAGTCCAGGAAATCGTGGACTATGTCAAAGAACTCCTGCCCTCGGCTGAGATCAACCTGCTTTCTCTGGAACGCTCGCAAAGCAACCTCATCATGGCCTGCAAATATGACACCGGCCGCATCGAGGAAGAACTGGGGTTTTATACCCGGTGGAACATGAAGCAGGGTATCAGGGAGACCATCAACATGACCAGAAGAGAACAGGGGCTGCCCCCGGTTTAAGGCCTTGCCGGTTAAAACCCGGTTAGACCACAGGAACAAAACTCAAACACAGCCGGATTTTGAAGCCGCGCCGGGCGGCCTTGCCGCCCGGACAACCTCTTTCATTATCGCCAGAAGTAATACTCGTGAGCTCAAACATCATTTACACATCCCCGGTTAACTCTATATTATGTTATAATTAAACTGGAAATGACATCAGCACGTTAAAACTAAATTCTTATGAAGCTATCTATATTCTCTCCTTTTCAGGGAAAAAAGTGGGAAAGAAGGCAAAATAAGAAAAGGCAGGTACAAAATGGTTTTTGCTAATGAATGGGTCTGGATGATCTTTATCATCATCGGCATGGTTATGATTTTACTTGAGCTGATAGTTGGCATAGACACTGGTCTGGACATGGTTTTCCTGGGTTCGGCTTTTATCCTGGGCGGGCTGATATCCTGGCCCCTGCATTCCTGGATACTGACTGTTGTTATTACCTGTGTGATCTGTATAGCCTATATCGCCCTGGGCAGGAAATATATCCATAAATGGACAGCCGGCAAGAAAACGAAAACCAATATAGATGCCATCATCGGACAGAGGGGATTAGTAATTAAAAAAATCACCCCCACCACCGACGGCAGGGTAAAAGTGCGCAATGAAGAATGGAAAGCAAGGGCTAACAGGGAAATCCCGGACGGGGAAGAGATCGTGGTCACTGCTGTCAGCGGAGTCACTTTAATTGTAGAAAAAACCACAGGAGGTATGTAAACATGGGAGTAGGCTGGATTATATTTTTAGTCGTCCTGGTATTCCTGGTCATATTAACACTGGCCAAATCGATTATCATCGTTCACCAGGCGCAGAAAGGCATCGTGGAAAGATTCGGCAGGTACAAAGAAACGCTCGATCCCGGATTAAGGTTCCTGGTGCCTTACGTGGACTCTCTCAGAGCCCGGATAGATATGCGGGAAACGGTGCTGGATATTGAACCCCAGGCAGTCATCACCAAGGATAATGTGGGGGTAACAGTGGATGCTGTGGTCTATTATTATGTCACCGACGCTAAAGCCGTAAGATACGAAGTTGCCAATTTTTATATGGCGGTCAGCAAACTGGCCCAGACCAACCTCAGAAACCTGGTGGGTGACATGGCGCTGGATGAAACACTGGCTTCCCGCGAACGCATTAATGCCGCGTTGAGAGAGACCCTGGATGAGGCCACGGACAAATGGGGAGTCAAGGTAACCAGGGTGGAGGTCAAGGAAATCCTGCCTCCCAAGGATATCTCTGACTCGATGAGCAAGCAGATGAAAGCCGAGCGGGAAAAGAGGGCGACCATTCTGGAAGCGGAGGCCTACCGTCAAAAACAAATCCTGGAGGCTGAAGGCGACAAGCAGAATGCCATTCTGATAGCTGAAGGCGACAAGCAGTCTGCCATTCTGCGGGCTGAAGGCGAGGCCCAGGCCATAGAAAATGTTTCGAACGCAGCCAACCAGTACTTTGTGGGAAATGCCCAGCTGCTTAAACAATTGGAGGTTACACAGGCTTCCTTAAAGGATAATACCAAGCTGGTGATATCCGACCAGTCCAGGCTGATCAATGTCCTGGGACTGGGTGAATCCCTGGCCGGCACTCCCTTTGACAGGACTTCCGGAAAGAAATAAAAACAAAACAACAATAGTCAATTTCTGGTTATGGGTGGGTATCGAAACTCACCCATAACCTCCCTTTCACCTTTCTTACCCATTGCGACTATCACTTGACGCTGAACGCCCTACCGCATATCATGAGTATTATGTTAAACGATATCGATCTGCGCCTGATTGAAAGACTGGAGGTAGACGGACGGGCCAGCTATCTTGAACTGGCCAGGACGTTGAATATCAACCCCGCCACAGCCGCCAAACGGGTGAAAAAACTCCTGGCGGAAAAGATCATCGCCGTTAAAGCTGTACCCAACCCGGAAAAACTGGGCCAGCCTGCCAATGCCCTGATAGTTATGAATGTAGACATCAACCGCATGGATGAAATCTGCTCCCATCTAAAGCAGCATTTTAATGTCAATATGATCGCAACCACCTTTGGCCGGTTCAACCTGTTGCTGAGAGTGCATTTCCCTTCCTGGGACAAACTGATCGAATTTGTTACCAGCCAGCTCTCAGATTCAGGAATAATCAATGAAATCGATATTCTTTTCATCAAAGACCGGCAGTATCTATCTTTTGAAGCGCCGGACAATGTTCAAAAAGAGAAAGACAACCCCAGGGTAGACGAAACGGACTTCAGGCTGATTGAAGAACTGGCAGATGACGGACGGCATAGCTGCATCTACCTGGCAGACAAACTGGGTATCAGTCTTTCCTCCACTTCCAAGAGGCTGGCCAATTTGTTGAAAGAGGATGTTATTCATATCCGCGCTACAGGCGATCCATCCCGCATGGGCTACCACTACAATGCCTTTGTTTTTCTCAAGATTGAACCCGGCAGCATCGAAGTATTGTGCAACAGGTTCGAGGGACACCCGGAAACCCGCAGCCTGATGAGACTGGGCAACGGATATGACATCTGTTTCAGTGTCCTGGCGAAATCAGCGGACTCCCTTTATGATTTTATTAAACGTGAACTGGCGTCTCAACCCGGTATTATCAAAATAGAGACGCTCGTCCGTGGCGAGTTAATCAAACGCTACTACGGCAACTATCAGCCCCCCAAGAAAGGGTCCGGGTAACCGGCCTGACGCCTCAGAGGAAAGAAACACCCGGCTGCCATACGACAACCCTGTTTTCCATTGAACTGTAATACTTCTGTCATTTTTTCGAATATAATAGTAGAGCCAGAAGAATTTCATTTATGTCATCAAATGGTCTTCACTTCCGGCATATTACATGGCATAATAAACATAAGAGGAGTTAAAAGATAGAGATATCCTTGACATTAGTATTATTAATGGGGATATTATCCGCATTGATGAGTTTAATCTCCCGTAGTTCGCCGGCTGCGGAGATGTTTGACTATGTCACGCTGGAATAATCTGGTCACAGTAACCCCTGATTCCTGTAATACTTTTGGATTTCAGGCGTATATACAGGTGGAGAAAGGTTTAAGGGGGATATAAGTGCCTGGATCGTGGTACTATACCAGAGAGGATATAGAAAAGACGGCTGATTTTCTTTGTGAGCAATATTTGCCCGGCGTCCTCCGCTATATCAGCTTTTGGGTTAGTGACATGCAGGCAGCAGAAGAATTGACCTTGAAGGCAATCGGGAAATACCTGATTTCTTGCCGTGATCCCTGCCAGCACGAAAATGCCTCCTCACCAGAAGTGTTTGCTGCCGCTCGTAAAGAGATCAGGGACTATTTGCGGTCCGGTCCTGTAAAGCCCAGCAGGACTGACCTGTCGCCTCAGGAGCAGGATGTAGTTTCTCTTAAACTGGCCGCGGCACTGGACAACCGGAACATTTCCAGCATAACGGGACTGTCCGAATCCAGCATAAGCAGGATTATTTGCCAGTCGCTGCGCAAACTAAAAGAATTATCAGGAGTTTCAAATTGAAAAAAGGCATTCTTTTAATTCTGGTGGTACTGGGAATAGCCCTGATCGGCGGCGGTTTGTGGCTGTGGTATGATTCCACCCGGATCAATGTGACCATCCCTGAAGGCACACCGCTTGTTGTTGAGAGAATCGATTATCCCATGAGAGGACAGTCAAGCCAGCTCCTCTTTTATAAAGACGGCAGCATCCTTTTCATCGAAGAAAAAGGATGGCGGCCGCCCGGAGGCCAGCCTATCAGAATCTGGAGTACCGCCAGGTTTACCCAGCCACAGATGGATAGTCTGATAACCTACCTGGAGAACAGCGGTCTGGATAAACTGGACGAAAATTACAATTTTCCCGGGGAACCCGTTGAAGGCGGCGGTTTAAGGAAAGGCGAAATGGATTTTACCCTCACCGTCTATAGCGACAACCTGAAAAAGAAGGTAACCGCTTTCGGCTATCTTACGCCCGATAACGGAGAGACCTTTCCGGGCATGCCGGCCCCTTTGAATGACATCTACCATACGCTCAGGCTCATTAGCGCCGAAACCCGGGAGGTTTACCGGGAAAATATTTCTCCATAA
>CAYLVC010000162.1:5420-6994 GCA_964387005.1 uncultured Dehalococcoidales bacterium
CCATAAAGGAATAATGCGCCAGAGCGAGTTCAAAGCCATGGTTGAAGCCATCGATAAAGAAGATGGGAGTACAGATAACGGGTACCGGGGTGAAATCATAAAATAAGAAACATCCGGCGTAGATATAAACCGGGCGAAAACGGTAAAATGCCTTGAGGAAAAGGGGATAAATTGAATATACCGGAAAAACTCTCCCACATTCAGAATCAGCTCATTAAAGCATCCAGGTCCTGGGCGCTCAGGCAGGGTTTCAATGCCGAACAGACGCGTGAGCTGCGGCGGGAGGCTATTCTCCTTAATCATGCCCATTATTTCAAGAATATTCCCGTCTACCGAAAACTTGCCCTGGAAGAAAATGCCGGAGAAGTCACGGATATCGAATTCATTAAAAACAGATTGATGTTCAGTGATGAAATCTTCAAAAGCTACAGCCAGGAATGGCTGGATAATAATGACTTTGACAGCATGGACCGGTGGCTCTCCTCCATCTGCCATAAGCCGGTAAACCCGGAAATCCGGGGAGTAAAATCAATCGATGACTGGCTGGAGAGGCTCGAATCCTCCGGGATAAGCGTTGCCTTTAGCTCGGGCACTTCCGGTTCTTTTTCCTTTGTGCCGCGTGACAGGGAAAACTGGAATCTGGCCAAAACCGCTAATATCTGCTCTTTGGCGCCTCTTCTGCTTAACTCGAATATCGGTCTTTTTCGCGCGGGGATTCCCCTGAAACAGGTTATCAGGTCATTGTCTCCCGAAGCTTTTGTTAAGGTTATCGAAAAAACCGGGCTTCAACATTATGACGCCTTTTTCCTGGGCTTCAGGCAGGGGAGAATGGGCAACCAGATGCTGATGCAGGAACTCGCCCCGGTTTTCCGGAAATGTTTCTACCTCTACGACATGGCAATCGGAGCCTCTGCCCTGCGATGCCTCCGGCGCGGCGCCCGCTGCGAAAAGGATCAGGAACTGGTGGAACAATATCAAAACAAGGTTGTCGCTCAAAGGGAACAAAATTACCTGAATATCATCGAGAACATAAAAACCTCAACGGCGGAAGGTCAGAAGGTCTTCATCTTCGGGGCGCCCTTTCAGTTCAAAGAACTTTGTGAGTTCATTTCCGGCTGTAACCGGAAGCTCTCACTGAATAAAGGAAGCCTGCTTCTATTCGGCGGCGGCTGGAAGTCCTTCACCGGTGAGCAAATGAAACGGGAAGACCTGGTGAGCTCCCTGTCGGACAGTTTCAGCCTGCCTCCGCAGCATATACTGGAAGGCTATTCGATGACCGAAATCAGCGTGCTTACAGTACGCTGTGCCTGCGGCCGCTTCCATCTTCCTCCTTTAATCGAACCTGTCATCCTGGATGAGGAGCTAAACCAGCTTGAGGGAAAAGAGACCAGTGGAATCTTCGGATTTTTAGACCCTCTGGCAATGTCATACCCCGGTTTTATTATCACAGGCGACTATGTTCACTTTATAGACGGAGAATGTCCCTGCGGGCTGACCGGCCCTGCCCTCACCCAAATCGGACGGGTAAAAAGCAGTGAAATCAAGGGCTGTGGCGGCATCATGGCATATGGCAG
>CAYLVC010000163.1:0-6913 GCA_964387005.1 uncultured Dehalococcoidales bacterium
TGTTTATGACAAGTGCTCTTTCCAGGCATAGACCGGCATCAGCATCATACGGTCTGGCAAATGCTTCCGGGTATTTCTCCCTCAACTGCTCCAGGCTGGCAGTCTCAATTTCAACCAGGAAACAGCTGACTGCCATCCCCGTGGCATTTTTGGATGTGATGTTATGGGGAGTGATGGTGTTAATAGCCCCACCCCTATCGAGCTCTCCCGGGACTATGGGGTCATACCTGGCCCCGTGGTCCATATACACCACCCCGGGCATCATTCTCTGGGTGACATACGCCCCACCGAGTACGGTCCCTCTCTCGTTGGTTACTTTGACCACATCGCCGTCTTTTATACCTCTGGCCGAGGCGTCCCCGGGATTTATCCACAAGGGTTCATATTTGTATCCGTCCGGCCCTTCGACCTTGCAGGTGCCTACTTCCCTCGTCCAGGTAATGTCATCACACTGGGCATGGACCCTCCATCTGCCGTGATTGGACATGAGAAGCAGGGGATACTTCCCGGCTCTTACACTGGAGAGCCGTTCATCATGGCTTATTCCCTTCTCAATCCAGTGCGGCACCACCGGCCTTTCTTCATCGTCCGGGAAATGGGCGGCCAGCGTCTGAGAATAGAATTCAATCTTGCCGGAGGGGGTCTTCAAAGGGTTGTTAACGGGGTCCTCATAGAATTTCAGCAGACCGGGAGTATATTTGCCCCACTCCGGATCGGTGGGTACGATAAAATATCCCTTTTCCGTAAATTCCTCGTAGGTGGTCAGGTCGCTTATACCGGAATTTTTAAAGTAGTAGCGCAGCCATTCCTCAACGGTCTTGCCTCCCCTGTATTTGTCCAGCAGGCCGAACTTCTCAGCGATCAAACAGACAATTTCATAATCGCTTTTAGACTCTCCCAGCGGTTCGATACATTGCCCTTCGTGTATTGCGGTATAAAATTGTCCGTTGCTCATGTCCGCTCCAATGTCCTGCATCTCGAACTTGGTGCTTACCGGCAGGATAATGTCTGCAAAAAGGCAATCGTTTTCCAGCCAGGGGTGCTGGGCTAAAATAAACTCGATTTTAGGGCTTTTAAGGGCATTGATATAAGAATTGCTGTCGTTCCAGCAGGTTATCCAGCAGGGTGTATCCGTCCAGATCATATGAATTTCCGAGCATCCCTCTGCCGGATAGGTGTACTTCACCAGCTGGTCTTCGATAGGGCTGACGAAGGATGAGTTGCCGTACCAGCTGATGGGAGGGTGCAGAATAGCATCGTGGATGAGGTTTTTAGGGATAAATTGTTTCAGCCTGGGCGGCTTTTCCGGCTCAGGCAGTTTTCCCTCTTCCGTTTCCGCCGGATAGGCCCAGCTGCCGCTCCCGGCTCTTAACGCGCCAAAAGCCGGACCCCTGATATTCAGGGTCCTGACGCCCGCAGGCATAGGGCCCTGCTTATATCCATAGTCGGCATGGGGCGCCCACTCGATCATCTTGACCTGGTGGACACCCGGCCTGCCCAGTCCCTGCATTGCCAGCAGAAGGACTTCAAGACGGCCGTTTTCGGTGGAATAGGGCCCCCTGATGCCGGCCCCGCCATTACCGTGGGCTATGGTGGTTGTCCTGGACGCCCAATCCCTGGCCAGGGCTTTGATGGTCCATTCCGGTATGCCTGTTTTACCCGCGGCCCAGGCCGGTGTCTTGGGAACTCCATCCTCTTTCCCCAGAACATATGGCTCGAATTTTTCAAAGCCGAAGGTATGGGTAGCCACATAGTCTTTATCATAAGTCCCTTCGGTGATCCAGATATAGGCCACAGCCAGCTGCAAAGCGGCGTCAGTGCCGGGCAATATCGGGATCCATTTATCAGCATGAACCGCTGCCCCATAATTCAGTTCAGGACAGATATAGACGGACTTGATGCCGAGCATCGTCCACCAGTAGCACAGGCGGCTGGCCATCTGGCCGTTGAACCCCAGGGGGGTTGTTTCGGGATCACAGCCCCAGAAGAGAACCAGTTTTGTATTCCTGGCGATATCGGGCATGAGGTTGACGCTGGGTGACATCTGTCCCGGACCGGGCATGTTCCAGACGTGTTTGGCGCCCCAGTACCACCCTTCCCAGCTGTCCGGGTTCCTGATCTGAAGGGTATATCCGCCGCCCAGCATCTCCAGGAATTTGACAGCGCTGCCATGGCAGGTGTGCACGACCTTTCCTTCCCCATGGCCATCCCCCTGGACAAGTATGGCTTCCGGGGCATATTGCTCCCTCACCCTCTTTATTTCGTTTACTACAATTTTCAGGGCCTCATCCCAGGAAATCCTGACGTAGCCGCTCTTCCCACGATTGTCCGCATTTCTATTGCCATCCGGGTCCCAATCAACCCGCTTCAGCGGATAAAGAACCCTGTTGGGAGAGTAGACCCGCTTTTTATAGGCTATGTCAAAAGGAGCTATCAGGGTCTTCATACCCGGTTCAATGACCTGCCCGTTTACTTCCATTTTCCATGGATTGAATTTTTCCCTGTCATATTGCCGGTTGTAGTGCAGTGGCCTGATCCTGACAATTTTGCCATCCCTGACATCAACCATGGATATATTGCCGTTACTGCCGAAATCATTCAGCCCAAGTCCTTTTACGAACGATATTTCTCCTCCGGTCTCCCGGACGGCTTTATTCCGGCTTGTTATTGCGTCTGAAGTGTAATTCTTTTCCATTTCGCCTCCTGTAGTCTGAACCCGAAAAAAACAAAGATGAATTCTATGAGCTGTTCAGGTTTTTCTATAGCATGTTTGTCTGCTAAGATGAACGTAAAGGAAAATATGTTTGTTGATAGCTATTATATGTCAATTTGTCAGACGTAACAACATAGTCATAAGCCGGAGCTAAATTGGCTGCTGAGGACGGCTGCCTGTCTACTTAAATAATCGCATGATAAAATATTAATATGTTCGAAGTACGCAAGGATGCCGGAGATAAACTCAGGCCTCCCTGTGGTGTGCGGCAATATGATTTTAGCAACTCGACCCTAATATTTGGCGTAATTGGGTACTAAACCCTTATATTTCGCCACCAGTTTATCCCAATTTGCCGGTAACTCTACCTTTTGGGTCACTCCCTTTCCTCCAAAGGCTCTAAGCAGGCCCATCCAACAGGGGCCCGGACCACCGGCAACGATTACCTGCACCCCGCGAGTGCGAAAAGTATTTGGCCCGCTTTCAAAATCCGGGTTCCCGGGCACTGCAGCCAGGAAAAAATCCTCGATTTTTTTCTTTGTCCATCCCGTTTCGGCCAATTTCCTGGCATATTGCGGGGGCAATATGAGATAAAATGATCCGTTAGATTCGCCAATAATCGATTGAACCACAGCGCTCAATATGCCCTTGTCATCGGTACCGTTGGCCGCGACGATCCGGAAAGCATTCCCGGATGCCACCGTTACAGTTCCATCTCCTTTCTGAAAGCCCTTTTCGACATGCAGAGGCTCCCAGGGGCTTTCCTCCTCGTTTTCGGCAATAACTGCTGTGTATTTCAATGGATTGCCGACTACTGCCATGTCTTCTACCCCTTTTCGTATGCCACCGATATTCTTTACAATAAGTCCCATGGCGCGCCCAATAGCAGCATTGGCTATGTCTCCCGGACTCAAAGAACCGGAACTGCTATTAACATGCAGGTCGTTGCGAATCGGGCCGTTTACAATCCAGAACGGCGCCGGTGACAGTGTACTACCCAGTTGCCAGGGCCCTTTTCTGGATTCCGGTCCAAATCCCGCTAACACACCGGCAATCAAAACCGGCATATAAGTTGGCAAAGCCCCGGCCATGACTGCATTGATGGCAATCTTCTCTATTGTGGCCTTTCCAAGACGCGGAATAATCCTGGCAACCACATGATCAGCCGCAAGGTCTGTCCCTTTGATCATCTGGTCTACCGCTTCCTCAGTAGGCGGAATTATCGGCAAGCCGTCAGTCCAGCCCCGCCTGTAATAGAATTGATTAACCTCTTGCAAATTGCCCTTGAAAACTATCCTCTGAGGCTTTTCGACTTCTTTCTGCCTGGGATATTTCTCGTCCTCGGACAGAGGCCTGGTCAAAGCTGCTATAATATCATTCCAGGCGGCCTTTACCCCGGCCTCAATTTCTTCGACAACAGTAGAATGAGGTGGAACCGTTTCCAGTACAATCCGCACCCCGGGCATCCCTTTTACCGAGGCGGAAGATACAGCATCCTGGAAAAAACCCTTATTACACAGCGCCACCGCCGGCTTATTTAAATCCTCAATAGAGATCGCTTCGTACACAAGGTACTTGGTGCAGCCCCCTCAGTCACCGACCGCGGCAATAACCGCGTCTACTCCTTTAACCCAATCCTTATATTTCTCCCGTCTTTCAGTCTCGATTTGCAGGACGGCCCAGGATCCCTCCCCGACATACCAGCTGGTCTCTATAGCAGGATATTTTTCTTTAAATCTGGTTTCTACCGCCGTCATAATCCGTTTGGATATAGGTTTGGAACTGGCGAATAAACCGATTTTCTTCCCCGCCAGATCACCCAACCGGGGTGCAGCAAGTCCCCTGAAGTGTATTGGATCGACTTCTGCCCAGGGACTGAGTACCTCATATTGACTGTCCATCGTCTTTCCAACCTCATTCTAATTTTGCCCGAATATTTTCAGTGTGAATAGCTGGCTTCGTTAAATTCTGTTTTTCGGTACAAATATTACGATCTACTTATTCGTAATAAACGTTATCCCCCTGATGTACCTTTAGACCAAAGGACTCGAATATTTCCTTGAGTTTCAAAATTGACTTCTCTTGCTGAAAGCCAGTGCTGTTTACCTGTTTATATACTGTATCAGGTATACCCTAGAACCAATGCTTATCTCCAACGGGGAACCTGCAATGTGGTACAAAGCAATCGCTGCAATTGGACAAACGCAAAGCAGGCAGCTTAGCTCCCTTTGATTGCTCAATAAATTCCAAGGCGTCTTTAACCTGTTTATTTCTTCCTTTTATAATCAACGTTATTGCCCCCTGAGCACCACCCAGACCGCCTGAGGCAACAGGTATTGCCACGGCGCCGCTTAATAATTTTACGGCATCTATTTCGGTTATTGACGTTCCGCTGGGGTAAGCAAATAGACCGGCGGTTAATCCCATTCCGTATTCGTATTTGGCTTGTTTTGCTTCTGTTGCAGCCTGTCTTACAGGTATAGGAATCAATTTCTCCAGTCCTGCCGGAAAGATCAAAGTAAACTGTTTTTTCTTCCAGGCTGAAAGCACAATACCCAGAGCCCCTCGTTCACCCACCAAAATACCCACGTTACCCTGGGAGTCCAATGCGTTTACTCCCTTTATATACACGTCTTTCGCAGTCATTTCATCCATTAATTCAGCTGTGGTACCTTCGGTTACAAACTTTCCTTTTTTTATCGCCCACAAACCCTTTAGCTTGCCTGGATCAAATTCCACGGTTCGCGGAGAACGGTCCCCGGACGCCATTGCCATCTCGACACACATTCCCCTTGGCGTCACCACTCCGCAAACCCAATAGTTGGTCCGGGGTTTTGCCCCGGTTAGTTCCTCAATAATAAAGTAGGTACTGCTGCTTGGATGGATCACAATCATACCATCCTTCGCTGCCTGTCTAACCACATCCAGTCGGGCAATGGCTTTAGCAATGAGTTTCTTGGACTCCGCAGGTGTCAGGACTACCTGGGCCAGCATATTCTCCCTCCTTGATCTCGTTTCGTTGTACTCATTATGTGTTTTTCAATCTGTGTTAATTTCAACCACTCGTTATTATCATATTTGTCTGTGTGCTCTTAATCAACGAATGAAAAGCAGACATGAAAACCGTGTACTCCTAATTTGAACGCCAACCTTTTCTATTTCTGAAAATGATAGTATCAAAGGATTGCTCCTGCTTGCCGACTGCGTGAATACACTAATAGGAACGGTGTATACATTGGTTGGACTAATTATATACAAGAAGCAATTTTTATTACAACACGCAGTTGTGAAATTTTAAATTCAGATCTCCCGGGAGTAAAAACCAGGAAATATCGAATTTCCAGTCAAAGCAGTTCACGTGCCGGGAGCCGTTTTGGTAATGACTTATTGGATTTTGGCAGCTTGATAAGCCGGGCGTAGATTGACTATAATCAGGTACATCTTCGTATATGCTGGTGTAGTATCAGGTAATAGAGAACAGTGTTGGACTGCACCTTCTCATGGAAGGATGAGACCGGAGGCGAAGAGAATATAGTCAGGTATATCCCGGAAAATGATAACAGGAGGTTGAATCCGTGTTTGATATGTATGAAGTCCTGAATCCCTGGGCGGAAACTGATCCTCTGCCCTTAAGGAGCATCACAACTCGTCTCGCTGAGATGAGAGACAAAAAGATCGGCCTTTTCACTAATGACAAACTGGGAGCTGATCCAATCCAGACTCTGGTTGAAACCAAATTGAAGAATAAATATTCCGATCTGAAATTCAGCCGTTTTACGAGGTTACCCAATATTTCCATCGCCGAAACTCCCGACAAGGCCAGGTTTGTTGATTGGATTAAGGAGCTTGATGCTGTCATATTTGCTGTTGGTGACTGAGGGTCATGCACCAAGTACCTTGTGTACGATGCCGTCTTTGCTGAAGAGATGAATAAACCTGCGGTAGTACTGGTTAATCAAAATTTTGTTATGGATGCCCAATCAGCAGCCTCCAGCAAGGGCTATCCGGGGATAAGGATCGTGTCCGAAACGGTCCCTCCCGAGAGTACTATTCCAGAGGCCCGTGAGAACGGTATCAGCGCAGCTATGGATGATATTATTGCTGCATTGACAGGGCCGTTAACCGGGAAGGAGAAATCACCTGAATCAAGGGTGGCAGACATACCCAGGATCGTATTTAAGGGCAATCTCGACGAAGTAA
>CAYLVC010000164.1:0-6844 GCA_964387005.1 uncultured Dehalococcoidales bacterium
AGGAGGTCGGTGGGACTGACAAAACCATCCATATTGTCGCCCGCGAGGAAGGTTCCGGGACAAGGGGAGCTTTTGAAGAAATGATTATGGGAAAAGAGTCCAAAATCGCCGCCAAAGCCATCCTGCAATCTTCCAACGGGGCCATCCTGCAGGTGGTTAAAGGCAATACAGACTCCATCGGCTTTGTTTCCTTCGGTTACCTGGATAACACTATCAAGGCCCTGTCTATTGATGGTATAGACGCGACTGCTGAAAACGCCAAAAATGGATCATATCCCATCATTCGTCCTTTCCTGTTTGTTACCAAGGGTAAACCCACCGGACTTACCAGAGCTTTCGTTGACTATTGCATGAGCGATGAAGTCCAGCAGATAATCGCCAAAGAAGGATATATTTCAGTAAACTAGGATTCCGGCAATAACAGATAATATACAGGTTGGCGGTTTCGATCCTGAAATGCCAGCCTGTATTGGGATATTTTCCGGATTGACCTTTCACGCATACGGAAGCTTTGAGCTGTCATCATCTGGCAGGGCAATACATGGAAGACATCGCCGCTGTTCATGAAATCACGAAATGGAGGAAGTTAACTTTGGAAAAGATCAGAGTCCTTTTTCTATGTACCGGCAACTCTGCCAGGAGCCAGATGGCAGAAGCCTTTCTACTTGCCTTTGCCGGGGACAAATATGAGGCTTTCAGCGCCGGTGTGGAACCGGCGGGAATTCATCCGCTGACCGTAAAGGTAATGGAAGAGGAGGGGATTGACATCAGCCACCAGTTCTCCAAATCCCTGAAAGACTTTATGGGCAGGGTACATTTTGGGTATCTGATAACCGTCTGCGCTGAAGCCGACAAAAATTGCCCGTCCACCTTCCCCGGCATGGGAACGAGAATTCACTGGGATATCGAAGACCCTGCCGGATTTGTGGGAAGGGAAGATGAAAAACTCAACAAATTCCGCGAAGTACGCAATATCGTAAAAAAGAAAGTCCTGGACTGGACGGACGGACAGCCTTAGACCTTCAGACAGGCTACCTGGTGCGTACCGCTGATGGTTCTCAGCGGCGGTATGGTAGTTTTGCATTCAGCCGATACCATGGAACACCGCGGGTTGAAATGGCAGCCGTGGGGAGGATTGGCTGGACTGGGGACTTCCCCTTTCAGAATGATACGCCTGCGGCTTCTATCCATTTTGGGATCGGGAATAGGAATAGCGGAAAGCAATGCCTGGGTATAGGGATGCAAGGGGTGGTTGTACAACTCCTCTGAATCGGCAACCTCTACAATCCGCCCCAGGTACATGACGGCCACCCGGTTGCTGATATGCTGGACCACCGACAGGTCATGGGCAATAAAAAGGTAGGTCAGGCCCAGTTTTTCCTGAAGGTCTTCCAGCAAATTGATTATTTGGGCCTGTATCGATACATCCAGCGCCGATATAGGCTCATCGCAAATTACCAGAGAAGGATTGCAGGCCAGTGCCCGGGCTACGCCCAAACGCTGTCTTTGCCCTCCGCTGAATTCATGTGGGACCCGGTTCATCATGCTGGGGTCCAGACCTACTAAACTAAAGAGGTTGGCGACAGTATCCTGGAGATCCTTCCCCACAGCCAGTTTATGAATAATCAAAGGATCGGAAACAATACTGCCGGCGGTCTGACGGGGATTCAGTGATCCATAGGGGTCCTGGAAAATAGACCCCATGTGTCTCCTTAAGGGACGAATTTTCCGTTCAGGAATAGTGGAGATATCCGTGCCCTTAAAAATAATACTGCCGGACGTAGGACGGTAAAGACGCAGGATACAGCGCCCGGTGGTAGTCTTGCCGCAGCCGCTTTCCCCTACCAGTCCCAGCGTCTCGTTCTTTTTTATCTCGAAACTGACACCGTCAATAGCCTTGACATCTCCCACCTTGCGGCGGAAGACGCCGCGGGTGATAGGAAAATACATTTTCAGGTCTTTTACGGCAACAATTAGCTCATTACTTTCGGATTTCATCGGGTCTCCTGCAAATCAGCATAACAGGCTGCAAAATGTTTATCACCCACCGCTCTTAATTCAGGCCATGGTTCCTCCCGGCATTTATCCAGGCTGTAGGCACATCTGGGAAGAAAGGCGCATGTAGGCGGCATATTGATCAGGTTGGGAGGCAGACCCTCAATGGGTACCAGTTTGCGGCGGTTGCGGGTCTCTCCCAGGCGCGGTACGCATTTCAGCAGGCCCACCGTGTAAGGGTGCCGGGGATTCCCAAAAATC
Source organism: uncultured Dehalococcoidales bacterium (assembly GCA_964387005.1). Classification (GTDB taxonomy): domain Bacteria; phylum Chloroflexota; class Dehalococcoidia; order Dehalococcoidales; family UBA3254; genus CAYLVC01. Next base: position 2,257 of record CAYLVC010000164.1, read on the forward strand.
TCATCCGAAGGACCGGACTCTACAATCCTTCCCGAATACATAACGCAAATACGCTGCACATAGCGGGCTACTACCCCCAGGTTATGAGTCACAATCACCAGCGATGTATTGGATTTTTCCACCATGCCCATCATAAGCTCCAGCAACTGGGCCTGAGTAGTTACGTCCAGCGCCGTGGTGGGCTCATCGGCAATAATGATCTTGGGATTGCACGAAAGGGCCATGGCGATCATTACTCTCTGGCGCATTCCTCCACTGAACTGATGAGGATAGTCATCGAGGCGGCCCTCAGCCTCCGGTATACCCACCATCTGAAGCAGTTCGGCTGCTCTTTTCCGGGATTCCCTGGGATTCATTCCCAGGTGGAGTTCCGTCATTTCAGTCATTTGACGGCTGATGGTCAAAACGGGATTGAGGCTGGTCATGGGTTCCTGGAAGATCATGGCGATTTTCCCGCCCCGGATGGCGCTCATCTCTTTGCCTTTGGCCTGGTACTTGAGCAAATCAATCCCTTCAAATATTACCTTGCCATCGGCAATGATCCCGGGCGGGGTTGGAATCAACTGGATGGTTGAGAGCATGGTTACTGATTTGCCGCAGCCGCTTTCTCCCACAAGTCCGACAATTTCATGCTCGTCAATATGGAAAGAGACTCCGTCAACTGCCTTTACCAGGCCCCGGTCGGTCTTAAAATAGGTCTTAAGATTTTTTACCTCTAATAACGGACTCAAATCACTCCCCTCAACTTCGGGTCCAGGGCATCGCGCAGCCCGTCTCCCATCATATTGAAGCCAAATACCACCAGCATAATGGCTATACCGGGAGAAATTGCCAGAGCTGGATTGGACAAAATATATTTGTAGCCGTCGGTGATCATACTGCCCCAGGCCGGATAGGGGGGCATTACGCCTACACCCAGGAAGCTCAAGCCGGCTTCTGCCAGGATTACCGCCCCCAGTCCTACAGTGATGACGACCACCAGGGCCGGGAAAGCATTGGGTACTATTTGCAGAAACATCATGCGCAGATCGCCCATACCCATAGCCCGGGCGGCCAGGACATAATCATTTTGCTTGATACTCATCGCCTGGGCGCACATCATCCTGGCGTGAACGGACAGCATGCCGACACCCAGAGCCAGGATTACGTTTTTAACCCCGCCGCCCAACAGGGAAGCCATAATCAGGGCAACCAGCAACATGGGCACTGCCATCAAGGCGTCTATTAAACGCATTATGATTTGATAAACGACACCCCCAAAATAAGCGGCTGCCAGACCTAAAGCTTCACCCAGTATTACGGAAACAAGCGTCGCGCCGAGGGCGATGATCAAAGAAGTACGGGCTCCGTAAATAATGCGGCTCAGGACATCTCTTCCCAGATTATCAGTTCCCAGCAGGTGTTCTGCACTGGGTTTGTCCAGTGACTTGGTCATGTCGATTTGATTTGGAGGATAGGGCGCCAGCCATGGAGCAAATATGGCGGTTAATACCAAGATGGCAATCAGAATTAGACCAAGTACCGCCAGCCTGCGGCCAAAAAACACCCTGAGGACCCGGCGAAATTCACTCTGGGCTGGTGCAATTTCAGAGGGTACAGCCGGCGCAACTGTATGAGTTACATTTTTCTGCATTTCCGCTCTCCTTAACTGTACCTTATGCGGGGATCAATCCAGCCGTAGGAAATATCGACTATCAGGTTGGCCATTACTATTACCACAGCTATAACCAGCGTCCCGGCCTGAACTATCTGATAATCATGAGAAAACAGAGAATCAGCCATGAGCCGTCCCATACCCGGAATATTGAAGACTGTTTCTATCAGCACCGATCCCCCGAAGACCAGCCCGACCTGCAAGCCCAGGATGGTGATAACCGGTATCATGGCGTTCTTGATGGTATGCCGCAGAATTATAACCCGTTCACGCAGACCCTTGGCCCAGGCGGTGCGGATATAGTCCTGGCCTACAACTTCAAGCATAGCGGAGCGGGTCTGACGGGCCAGAGAAGCAACAGAGAAGAGGGAAAGGCAGACGACAGGCATGATGGCTGCACGCAAACTCTCTCCCAGGTTTTCCGTAGGGGCTACATAGCCGGCTGTCGGCAGCCAGTGCAAAGTCAGGGAAAAAAGGTACATCAACAGTATTCCCACCCAGAAAGAAGGTACGGTAATGCCGATATTGGCCAGAATAGTCACTAACGAATCAATCCATTTACCCCTTCTGAGAGCACAGATAACACCAAATATGATGCCGAGAATGGCGCTGACTAAAAAGGACATAGCACCAAAATAAATGGTCACCGGCAACCTGGTGGATATCAGGTAGCCCACATCCTGACCCAGGTTGATGGATTTACCCATATCTCCACGCAGAATGCCGCCAATCCAGTTGATATACTGCATGGGGAGCGACCTGTCCAGGCCGAATTCATGCCGCAACTCTTCCAGCCGCTCAGGGGTATAGGTCTGTGTCTGGCTTTGAGAAACGAATATGATTAGAGGATCGCCAGGCAGCAGCCGCATAGCCAAAAAGACCAGCAGGGTAACCAGCAAGAGGATGATCACTCCTATCATTAAACGGCGTATGATATAGGCTATCATTCAATATCCTCCCCGGAGGGATAAATTACCAGGGCAAAGGGACTTTATTTCCAAAATATTGTGTTCGGCCAGTACTCGGGTAACAAAGAGTCTCGGAATACTCTACGGCCTGCCGGGAGAATTCCACGGCAGGCCGCAAGTGCAATGTTATTTTGCTCTCCAGACATTGACCGGATCGAAATAGCCGTTGATATCCACGGCATCCCAGGCCAAGTCACGGATCTTGGAATTCAAAACGTAGCGCGGAGCATCCCACATCCAGGGCATTACCAGTGCATCATCATAGACCACTTTGAGCAGGGCCTTCATTTTGGCCATTCGCTTATCGTAGTCCGGTTCAGACCTTACTGACTGCCAGTCTGCTGTCCAGCCTTCGGGGAATTGCATAGTGGGGTAGGTCTGTACGGGGTTGAGCCAGACATTCATCCAGCCGGAGAAGGAAGACCAGTTGGGGAAACCGCTCTGGTTGATGCCATCGAAGCCCTCGGTGGCAAAGGTCGTAGATCTTGCAACATCGGCAATATCCAGGGTACACTCTATGCCCACTGCGCCGAAATAGTTCTGTAGCGCGACCAGATCATCCTGGCGTCCGCGGACATCACCGTGCAGAACCGTTTTGAAACCATTGGGATAACCGGCCTTTGCCAGTAACTCTTTTGCCTTGGCCGGATCATACTGGCGGTTGGGGTAATCTTTTATGTACCACCCCTGCTGCGGCGCACCCAATTGGTCCGCCACATTGTAGGTGCCTTTGCCCAGGCCATCAGCCAGCCCTTTCCTGTCAACGGAATACCAGAGGGCTTCACGCACTTCTTTCTTGGAGAAAGGCGAGTTGGGGTCTTTATTGGCAGTCCGGAAGCTGAAGACAAAGGCCAGACCTTGCGGAATACCGACGGAATAACCCTGGGACTTCAATTCGTTGTACTGGGCCGGGTCGATACTTTCGACCATATCCACCTCTCCGGCTTTGAAAGCCATGACCGAGGTAGTGTAGTCCGGCATGTTGCGGATTACAATCTCATCCAGATAGGGTTTGCCGGGCTGCCAGTAGTTGGGGTTCTTTTTCATGCGGATATACTGGTTGAGCGACCAACTGTCAAACATGAAAGGCCCGGTGCCGACCAGGTGGTCTTTGCCCGCGTTTTCCGGCGTTGTGGGTTTGGCCAGGGCTGCGGGAGAGATCATAACGGCAATACCGGATTGAGCCAGGTTCATCAGGAAGGTGGCGTCAAAGGCTTTGAGATTGGCTTTAATGGTGTAGGGATCAATAATGTCATAGGAGGTCACGTTGTCCAGTCCGGCCCCGCCGGAAACCTGGGCGGCTTTAACCGTCTCCAGATTGTATTTCACGGCGTCGGCATTGAAGTCCGTACCGTCGTGGAACTTAATACCTTTCCTCAGCTTGAAAGTGACGGACAGGCCATCCGAAGCGACATCCACGGACTCGGCCAGTACAGGTACTATCCTGTCCTGGGCATCCACGATGAATAATGTCTCGGTGATAGGCGCCGTCAGGGGATAGGTCTGAGTATCTGTTTTTGTATCCGAGGGAGCGCCAACCTTGGTAATACCGGTGTTGCGTACCATGGTGAATGTACCGCCATAAACCGGCCCTCCGGCGGCAGTAGTTGCAGGAGCAGTGGTTTTAGCAGGTGATGTAGTTTGGGGTGGCGCAGTGGTGGCCGCCGGCGCCGTGGTGGTTGTGCCTGAGCCACAGGCGGAAAGAACAAGCAGCACGATCAGAATCAAGCTAAACGGTAGAAACCATTTCTTCATTGTTTCCCTCCTCTATTTGTTAATAAAATCAGTCTGCCTTGTGTAATGAATGGTTGATTGTTGAAGAACTGGCCATTGATCACATCCGCCACGTGTATACTCGCACATGAAAGAACGCTCATCAAGGCACAACTACATTCTATTACGATTTTTTATTTTGTGCGAGACGAGCATTGTACTTGAAGATCATTATAAACAGTTCATATTTGAC